>JBLGCB010000230.1:0-10579 GCA_047617105.1 Phenylobacterium sp.
CATAAAGTTGCTATTTTCTTCTGCTCTGGCGATAATTTCCTGCTCGGTGATCGCCCGAAAAGGACGATACATCACCAAGCGCAGCAAGGCATAAAGACCCACCGCCACTAACACCACCGCCGACAGCAACGGGCTATAAAAGAAGATCATCACCAAGGTGATCAGCGCCATCAAACCATCAATAATGGTTTCGATAACCCCGGTAGTGAGTAAATCTTTAACCCGCTGTAACGAGCCAAAGCGTGATACCACATCGCCCATATGACGTTTTTCAAAATAATCTAACGGCAATCGAATCAAGTGATGAAACAAATTCGCGCCAAGCTGAATATTCATCAAATTACCAAAGTGCAGCAGGGTAAAACCCCTTAGCGCCGTGGTCACCACCTCAAACAGCAGCACCAGCGCAAACCCTATCGCCAATATGGTGAGCAGCGAAGTATCTGCGGTTAAAATCACATCATCAATCACCAGTTGAATATAATATGGGCTAGCCAAGGCAAAAATTTGTAATAACACCGATAGAGTAAAAATCAACATCAACGAGCTTTTCAGGCCGATGATTTTGCTCCAAAAGTCTGAAAACTTAAGGCTGGCAGGTTTGGCTTTGCTGGTAAATTCTTGAGTCGGTGTCAGCTCTAAAGCGACACCGGTAAAATGGCCTGAGGCTTCGTTCATGGTTAAACGTTTTTCACCACTGCCCGGATCGTGAATGACAATAGATTTTTCATTGGCCGATTTAAGCACCACAAAATGATTGAGATCCCAATGTAGGATGCAGGGGGTTTGCAAGGCATCAAGGTCTTCAAGTTCGATGCGCAATGGCCGTGAGGTGAGTGCCAGTTTCTCGGCAAATTGCATGATGTCTAGCAGGGTTGCGCCTTCCATCGACAAGCTGAAATTTTGTCGCATCGACAGTAAGTCAGTCTTATATCCATGAAAACCCGCCACCATCGCCAAACAAGCCAGACCACATTCGGTGGCTTCTGACTGCAAGATTAACGGCAATTTTTTGCGATACCAAAACTGTAATTTAGCCGCTGGCTGCTCTTCATTTACTGACATTGTTACTACTCATTGTATGGTTTTAACCTTTTTGTATTGTTGTTCAAAGCCCTTCGCGGCGGGACGCCGCTCCCACACTCCCACAAAACATCCCACTATCGGATGCTAAAGATCGGATCGAACAACCAGCGAATTAAAGAGCGCTGTTCAATCATTATATCCGCATCCAATTTCATCCCCGAACGCAATGGTAAACTTTTGCCATAAGCCTGAATCGACTGGGCCTCTATCCGCGCAATCACCCGATAAGATGGCACGCTAATCAAACCAGGAATATCGGTTTCACTGGGCAGAATCACATTGGCGCTGATTTCAACTATCTCACCCTCATGGGTGCCAAAGCGTTGATAAGGAAAAGCATGATAACGCAACCGAGTACTTTGACCTTTATCAACAAAACCAAACGCCGAGGTCGGCACATAAATCACCGCCTGCATCACGCTGTTTTGCGGCAAGATACTCAGCAGGTTTTGCCCGCTTGCCACCGATTTTCCCGGCTTGGCCAGCAAACCGGTGACCACCCCACTGGCGGTTGCTCTGACTTCGCTTAATCGTTGCTGCTCAACTGCGGCTAACTGTGAACGGATTTGAATCACTTGGCTATTGAGCTGATCGTGCGCTTTGGCCTGTTCAATGGGCAACTGGGCCAAGTCACTGCGAATTTGGCTGATTTGATTATTAATAGACACCCGCTCGGCACGCAATGCGGAAGTTTGCTGGTCCAATGATAATAAGCTGTCTCTTTGTTTTTTCAGCTCCAAATCAGAGATATAACCAGTGCCAGCCAACGCGCTCACTTGCTCAACAATCTCCTGATTAAGTTTTACCCGTTGTTTAAAAATGTCACTTTGCTGATCAATTTGCACCAACCGTTTGATTAAGCTTTCAAGGTTATTATTGAGTGCCTGAGATTCGAGTGACTGTTGGGTTTTCTGCGCCACCAGCTGTTGTGAGAGGGTATTGATCTGGAATTGATACTGGCTGATCAAAGATTGATTGAGTTCAAAACCTTCAATCCCATGTTTTTCGGAAGTGATCCGCAACAAAGGTTGGTCTTTTTTCACCAGCTGCCCTTCTTGCACCAACACCGCGGTGATAAGGCCCGCTTGCGGGGCACTCAGGCGCAATAAACCGGTATTGGGCTGTAAAATACCAGTGACACTTTCTTTTCGGCTATAACTGCCCATCGACAAAAAAATCAGACTGATGCTCACCATCACCAACAGCAATAACGCCAGATATTTAAAAATCGGCGGCTGCACCAGACTCACCACCCCAGAAAGGCGGTGTTTTCTCTTATCGATGACCTCTTGCCTAAATAGTTGATCCACTAAATCTTTACCCGAGCGTTAACCGCGTTTATTGGCCGAAAAGTAATAACGGCGTAAAAAATCATGCATCACCAACTCATGTTCACGGCCATAAGCTTTAAACATCCGGTTATTATGCATATGTAATAATGAACCGAGCAAGCTGTCTTTAGCGCATTTAATGCCGCCATCTGAGGCAATTAACTGATTTAATGCCTCAATCGTTGGCAAGGCTTGTTGATACCAATCTTTAACCAGCTGACGTACCTTCAAATACAGCGTATGCGCTTCATTATCTATCTCACTTTCATCCTTTTTGTACAACTCAAAATCCGTTTTCATCTGCTCCTGAAGGTCTTTAAATTTAACCCCCAACTGCTTACGTAATTGATTGGATTCAGAAAATTCTTTACCAAACCCGGCGCGTAAACTGCTAATCAAGGTTAGCTTTTGCGCCGACGTATAGTTAAAGGCCGTTAATAACTGATCGGTCATTAACATCGCGATACGCCAACGTAACTCTTGTTCGCAATCGCCTTCTAATTGCCCGGTTTTGGCCACCAACACCGCATCGGCCATAAACAAGCTTTCAATTAACGCCATAGACGCTGGTCCGCCATAACGCTCAACTTCTCTTTCATAAGTGAACAGCTCCACTTTATGAATTTCGCCATTTTCCACCATCGGATCTAACAAATTACTCAGCTTGGGCAGTAACTGACCGCACAAATCTGCCGGTTCGCCATAAAAACGCAATCGTAAATGCCAATCAGGATCGCCATAGCGAATAAAGAACCATTTTTTATAGTATGGCGCACACAGCTCAATCAGTGGCAATAAATATTCACTCAATAAGGCATCACCAGCGGTATTGCCACAATATATCTTGATGCTCAGCCATTCAGAACCAGGAGAAAAACGGCGCTTAATGGGTTTGGCGCTGATATTGGCTTGTGGATCATCATGGTAGTGGTGGTGCACAGTCGCATTGGCATTAAAAAGCGGAATAATCACTTCATTGGCATAACTTTCGCCCTCGGCAGATTTCACCGGAGTTTTATATATCACCCCTAAGGCTTCTTTTAATTCAACATTGATGTGACCTTTGGTTTCGCTCAACAACACCGCCAGCATCATCGGATTGGTCAAATTCAGCTGTAATACATTATCCCTAATGGCATAACACACCTGATCATCCAACTGATACTCGCTTTTTAAGCTTTGCCATTGTTTGTTATCAAGCTCGTCATCTTGGTTTTCAGCGGTATTGTTAAGTAGCTTCTCCAAATCTTTACGCGGTATACGCCAGGTTTTCTCTGCCAAAATCAGGTTGTCTAGCATAATGCGCGGCGAGAAACGGGCTGATTCTAATGCCCCTGGTAGCCCAAACATCGGCGGCACAGCGTATTGATGCTGTAACATGCTTAAAAACTTATAAGCACTGAGGCTGCGAGAAGAATAGTTATGCGCCGAAGATAAACGTGGAATAACCTGTTTATTGAGCCGTTTTGACCACAGTTTGATTTTACCGCCTTCAACCCAAACATGTAAATCACTGAGCGGAATTTGATATTGATCAGCGAGGCTCGAATCGGCCAAAAAGACAATTTCGTATTGGCGTAAATGAGGTCTGGCAATAACATTACCAGGACGCCCTTCGGGCATATGCACAATTTCAGCAAAAATTACGTCTTTTGAGTGATTGCTTTCATTATTAAGATGGCTGACGAGGTTGTCTTTTAAGCCTTCATTTAGGTGACAAAAACGGCCTAATAAATTGGCCGCAGAAGGTCCAAAACAACCACAGAATTTGAGCAGTGGCCGTTCACCATCAGCAGTTTTATCCACATACAATGACACCATTGCGGCAAAAGAGGCAGGTAACTGATCATCATCGACTGGTTTATCAAGCGCTTCGGTGAGCTTATTACTGCTCAATTGCAGCACCGCTGCGCCTTGATTTTGTGGTAAAGACATTTGCTCGATGATCAGCAAATCTAATTTTGTCGCGACATTGCCTGGTGGTGTGGCGCTGCGATTACTGTTGAGGTGTAATCCCGCCAACAATGGGGCTTCATAACCGGTTTCAGAGGAAAAACTGATGCCAGACTCTTCATCCAGCAGCCGATCTAAAGGCACAAACTGCCCTTCAAAACGTTGATTAAAACGCTTAATGAAGTCGGTAAAAGTCTCGGGGCGTTGTTTGCCTAAACCTTTGAGTAATTTTAATTGCTTTAATAACCCTTTGAGCTGATGTTGTTCCAGCTGACAATGGCTAAATGAACGATAAATATCACTTTGAAACAGTTTGTTTTCTTGTGCTTTGACCGGTAAATCAGTTAGCTGAGTCAAAATTTGTTTATAATCTGCCACTTCTCCCCGTTGCTGGTTATCGACGTTTTGCAGTTGCGCCAACACTTTGGTCAATTGCTCGGCGGTATCGCTTTCACCGATTTTACTTAACGACCCCACCAAAGTGGTGTCCGGAGAATCACCGGTTAATGGCAGCGGAATATCACCAATCAATACCCCTTCATCAATCAGCGCCTGAACATAATCCACCACTTCTTCTTGCTCAGCTTCGGGATACTGTTGGACAAAACTCGTCACTAACTGATCGAAATTAACACCTTTTTTCGCCTCGCTCAGCAAAAAGCAAAAATGCTCATCACTTTCAATCGCGCTCAGACGATACTGGCGGGTTTCATCCGACTGATAAGCCTCAATATAGCGGCAGTGATCGGCAACAAAATAATGGCTTGAGTTGGGGTAATATTGCAGTTGGTTCGAGCGGGCATTGGCCTGTAAGAAATGTTCTTTAAGCGCCGACAGATAAAAGATATCTAATCGGGTTTTACGATTGTCGAGGTTAAGATCATCACTGAGGATATGGGTTTCATCACCGAACTGACCCATATGAATACCAGAGAACAAACCAAAAGGGGTTGGTCGTGAACACATCCGAATCATATATTTTAACAGCGCTTGCTCGAGCTTTTTTTGCTGCTTAAGTTGGTTCTTTTTCGCTTTCTTGTCGCCTAGCGCTGATGGAGGTTGCTCTGAAGACTCTTCTGAAGGTAATGATGAAGGTTTGGCCATTGCAGGTTCAAGACGTTCAAGCAACGAAGGACTCGCCAGATACAAGGCTTCTTTGACTTGTGGTTTGGCCATCCAGTTCTTCAAGGCTTGGCGGGTTTGTACCACATCCGTGCCTAATGCGTCTAATGCTGTCAGGGGCATTCTTGGCGTACGGATAACAAAAAAGTCTTGATGTTTTATATTTGTTTTTGACATTGCTTTTGACATTGTTTTTTTAACCTTAACTCGTAAAACCTTAACCTATGCCATTAACAGGCAATCAACCCAATCGGCCTCTTCGCCCAGCGCCGATAACAGACATAAACCAACCCCGCCAAAACCCATTAATAATCCGGTATCCTCTTTATAATCCTGCTCTAAAGGTGTCCACGCATAGAGTCCTTCAAGACCCTTTTGGCGATATAAATCTAGGGTATAGTCTAACCAGCGGTTGGCCGCTTGCGCTAATTTAGGCTCATTCAGCTGTTGATCTAACAATTGAAAGATCAACACCAAACCCGCACTACCGTGACATAAGCCAGCATCATAAACCATGCCCTGAGTTTTGTCTCGTGTGGCAGCATGAAGGCTGATTTGGCGGGCTTTTTCAATATAACCAGAATGTTGCAGTGCTTTACCCACCCGGGAAAGGGTCAACGCAATGGTTAAATCACCATAACACCAGCCCAAACGTGAACCGCTATTATAGCTGTTGCCGCCATTATCATGCTCGCCACAGGCCGAAGCAAAACAACTGACCCGAGCTTTGCCCTCAGATTCGGCTGCCAACTCTTGTTCAAGCAACCAGTCACAGCTTTGTTGCAACAACAATTTCGCCCGTTGATGTAACTTAGGGATATTCAGCGCGGGTAAAATAGCGGCAATAATACCAGGCACACCATGGGCCAAACCGAGATTAAATTCAGCCTTGTCAGGATTTTCTTGATCAAAACGATAATGGGATTTAGCTGGCTGTGTCCAGCTTGAGGTGGTATCACTGATTTGGGTCAGTGCTTGTTCATAGTGACTTAATAAGCGCTCAAACAACTCAGTCGATGCTGATTTTAGCTGACGTCTGGCGGCATAAATAGCAATGCCACCTAATCCTAATATCAATTCAATTTCACCCAGCCACTCATCAACACTTAGGCTGCTGTGCAGCAAATTGTCTATCTCTTCACATAACTCGTCATCATAATCTTCACCTTGGCCTTGATTAAGATATTCTAAAAACCAACCTTGGCCACTAAGACCTGCACTTAAATTGGGGTGTCCGGCACTAAGGGCCAAACTTTCCTGCAAAAATTCCAACTTATCATTAAAGACTTCTTCATCGACTACCGTCTGACCAACCAAACCGCCCTGATATAGGCTCAATTGATACAAATATAATAAATCGCCCGTTAATCCGCTGAGTAAACCCCCATTGGTCACAGTATTGGGCAGAGCCATCAACACCCCGGCAAATTGCTGCAAAATTTGTTCAATCAGTTGGCGGTTTTCACTGGCAGATTTGAGGATTGATGGCATCGGAATTTCCTTATGGTTAACTGGCCATGTATAATTAGGACAAAATGAGAGATTGTGATTTTTCGAGGCGAAACAGCAAGTGCAGACCCACAAGGGAAAGCAATTTAACCCAAAACCACATAATTCACCATTTGTTTATTTCAAATCCCGCTCTACATATTCCCGCTGCAACAAACCATAAGCATATTCACTGCCCCAGCTGCCTTTATAGAACAGGTTTTCAACAAAATGTGCTTCGCGCCTGAATCCCAAACCTTCAAGCAAACGAATGCTGGCACTGTTAAGCACATCTGTCACCGCAATCACCCGGCGCAGTTTTAATTGATTAAACAAAAATGCTAATAAAGCCTCTATCGCTTCAACAGCATAACCATGGCCCTGATGCTCAGTGGCTAGGGTAAAACCTATTTCGACCGTCTTATCACAGTTTCCTGCGCCAAAATGAATCACGCAATCGCCCAAAATCAGATCGGTGTTCAAATCAGTAATCGCAATTTGATACCAACTGTTCGGCTGACCAAAAGCCAATACTCGTTGGAGCATAAAAAACGCTTCGGCGCTGTCGATATCGTAACTTTGCCAGCTTTGATAGCGGGCAACCTTCGGATCATTACGATAAGCAGTAAAGGTCTTTAAATCGGCCACGGTGAAATCTCTGAGTCTTAATCGACTGGTGGTTAAACCAGCAAATTTTTTTCGGGTCTGAGTTTTGCTGCTCATAGGGTGATATCCTTAAAGGTTAAAGTCGAATAATTCATTTTCTATTCAGCTATTACGTTTATACTAACATCTTTTAAAGCGACCTTTTACTATCTGCCTTTATATAGCCAGTTCTCACGGAGAGTACCATGCGTTACGCCACCCAAATCAACTGTTTGTTGTTACTTTTAAGCGGATTATTCACCACAGGCTGTGCTCATAAACAGTTAATCGATGCTGGTGAAGACCATAATCGTCAAGGCCGTTATGAACAAGCCGTTGATCAATATCAACAAGCACTGGATTTGAAACCTGACGATCACGCGACCCGGCAAAAACTGGCCAACGCCCAACAAGAATTGGATATCTGGCTCGACGATGTTCATACCCAGGCCAATGCCGCCAAACGCCAAGGACTTGATGGCAGAGCATTGCTCTTGTTCAGTAAGGTCGCGCAATTACGCCGTGACCAAGCAGCAATCAGTCAATATAAACAACTCCACCAGCAACTGGCCAGTCAATATCGCTATAAAATCGCCATTGACGCGCCCGCCACCTTAGGTGCAAACCTAGCCCGAACACTGCCTGACGTACAAGTCATCGCCAAAACACCGAGTCATAACAACACCTATAACAACACCAATAACAACACCAATCCAGACAACCAATTCAGCGTTAAAATCTCAGTGGATAAACCAGTCTTTGCCACCAGTAGTAAAACACTGGAGAAAATGCAGCAATACGTCAGCGGCGTGACGGCGGTGCCCAACCCAGACTACCTTCATTTGCAAGACGATATTGCCAAGCAACGCCAGCACATTGATCAGCTGTCGGTTCAGCTCGATCATGAGCATGAGGCAGTGAATAACCGTGCTCGTGAGCTCAATTTATGGCAAAAAGACCTCGAAATCGCCAGATTAAGAGTCCAACAAGCGCCCGCCAACAGCACTCAAGCATCACGATTACAACAAGAAGTAAACCGGGTTCAACAAGAACTAAACCGGGTTCAGCAATACTACAACCGTGAGACGAAGGCGCTTGATAAAACCGCAGCAAAGTTACATCACAGCAAAGATGGGTTAATCGAACAACTCAATGAATTGTCTTATTTACCGCCAACCCGCAAAGAAGATATCTTATCGGATTATTTCTATCCGGTTGAAGAAGTCACCCGTAGTGCCAGCGCCAAAGTCACCATTCGCTTTAATCGCCAAGGGGCTAAATCAAAAAACGTCACCGTCAGCGATAGCGACGAAAGCCATGATGAACAACCGCTGATTAAACTGGCTTATAACTCGATTGAACTTATCAGCGATAAAGCGCTCGGCAAAAACTACTACCATAAAGCCCGAGAACAGGCTGAACAAGCCATTAAACGTCATGCTCTAGATTACCGTGACGGGCTTAAAAACAAAGCCAATCAGATGGCGGGCATTGATGATAAAATGGAAGCTTGGGTGCACTATGGCATCAGTAGTGAAAAGGCCATTGACAGTCATACCAGCCAAAGAATGACTAGCCAGTTAAAGCAAGAGTTTGGTGTCGCGGGCGAGTTTCCTATCAATGATTTACTGCATTTATTTCGCTAAATTAAATAAGCGCCGACAATACGTCGTAGGGTGGGCGCGCTTTATGCCCGCGCGTAACCCTTCAGCCAACGCCCACGTAAACCGAAAACATGGTGTCCATGACATAGCTAACCTCAAATGCGGCAATTCCGTAAAAATTTCATTCCTACTGTTTCACTAAGCATTCAGGAAGTGTTCAGCCTTAGAGTTTTATAGTAACACCAGATAATTTAACCCTTACTTCTGGATGGTATGACAACATGAAACTCTCAATTTTTTTACTATTAGCGGCCATCAGCACCCCTGCGATGGCCAGACACGATATCCCAAACGATACTATGCCTAACACTGAGCCTTACACTGAGCACGACAACCATTCTAACGCCTACTTTGGCCTCCAAGTGTTCACCGAGAGGGGTGAGCATGATGCCAAGGTATACGGGGCCAATTTGCTCTTTTCTGGCGACGACGAAGATGGCAGATCCCTCCTTTATGTCGGTTTAGGCATTAAAAAGGTTGACGGTTATTCTGACGATACCGACGGCCACTATACCCAGATACTGGTGGGACTGTCATTACCCTGGGTAGTGAGTCCTTATGTTGAAATCGGCCTTGACCCGATTGACTTGATAGAAGCGGCGGGCGACGATGATTCGCATGGGGTTAATGCCAGTTTTGGTATTGGTGCTAAAGTGTCGCTCAATCGCCATGTGGCGTTAGATGTGGGTTATAAATACCATCATTTCAGTAATGAAATTCGTCATGGTTCACACCATCATCATCAGGGTAGCGATCAGGGTTTTAGTACTGCGGGGGTCAGTTTGAGTATGCTGTTTTAGCGCAAGCAATTAATGGCGCTTGGTCGGTCTCGTGGACACGAGACCGCCTTCACAATCCCCCAATCACAATCGCTTCTCTATCCCATGCTTGGTCCAAAGTTTCTGCAATACACCTTTGGTTTTAAGCCGATACAACAAACGGTTTATATCTTTGATATTAATATGAGGTTTGCCTTTGCGCAGCAACACGGTATGGCGATAAATCTGGTCGTTCTTCTGCGATACCAGCAACTGGCTTTTATCTTGCGGATGGTGTAAAAAGTAATATTGCAAATAAGCTTTTGATACCACAGCAATATCCCCCCGGCCATTGAGCACCATTTGAATATTGCTTTGATGAGAGTCGGTTAAGGTTATCTTAAAGTTTTTATTAAGATAATCGACATCTGCATTAAATCCAGCAAATCCATAGTGGTAACCGAGCATCCCAATCATATCTTTATTGATAAAATCACTAAAATAACTCTCTGTCCGATTCTTTTTCGCCTGG
>JBLGCB010000231.1:0-10569 GCA_047617105.1 Phenylobacterium sp.
ATACCGATTTCTTCTGCTGCCCACAATGTCCGAAAAGACCGTGACATACCCACGCCATATAACTGCATTATCATCTCCAACTGCTTTCATTAAAAACTAGTCACTAAATATAGCATAGGCTTGGTGAATGCGAACAAACAAAAAACACATCAATTAATAAATTTTAGGTAATTTGTGGACTTAAACAGCAATGCCGTTTATCCTTGCCCACCGTGAACCTTAAACATTGGAATTAACCTTCATGAAACAGTTACTTCAAGCCTTGGCTTTACTGATATTTTCATCACCATTGCTGGCAGCGCCAGAGATATTAACCATCGACAGCAGCGCCAGCCCAAAATCCAGCGACCGTTATATTAGGCGCGTCCACAAAGAAATACCGACCCCAAATCAAACCGTTGCGATAAACCGCTTCACCATTTTACAGGCCATGTTAACCACCAAAGGTTACGCTTGGACATATGAAGGCGAAGGCGATGGTTTTTTACTGGCGCGTTTTGATTACCGTGGCGACACCATTATTATGAAAATAGAATACAACGACGCGTTAATTCAATTGAAATACCATAAGGCCTGGGGCGACTATGTTTGTGAAAATGATATCGCTGGTGTCTGTTATGAAAATGCGAATGGCTACTATAAATACGTGAAAAACCTGCGCCGCAGTATCGAACTTCAAGCGAAAAGGACCTAAAGATGAGCATAAAATCACCATTAACCGCAGTATTACTGTTGCTAACATTGAGTTTTCCCGCCCTGTCCTACCAACAGGATGCCTTTGCCCGTCCAATCGTTTACGGTAACTTTGTCAAAGATATGCCTACTTTGTTAAAGCAAGCGGTCAACCGCAACGGATGGACGTTAACACAAGATGATAAGGGGCAATTTTTCGCTCATATTGCCTATAAAACTTACGAAATCAACATGCAGATAGTGGTCAGCAACAACGAGATACGTATCCAGCGTCAGTCTGTGACCCGGCCAGAATGTAAAAATAGATGTTCTATAAACGAAGATAAAGTTCAGGGGTGGTTATTGCGCTTGCGTAAAACCATTGGTTACGAATTAACTCAACTCGCCAGAGAAGACGCTCGTAATAACATGGGCGCGAAAAACTAAGGGCTATAAAGGGATTGGCAATACAAATCCAATAGAACCCCAATTATTTCTTTGTCATCATTGAGTGTAGTTGTTAAATAATCAATTGTCCCGCTAATACTTGATGATCACCTACTAATATCAATGGTAGACCCCTTTCTTTGCTTTACCTGCTAAAGCTTCTGGCTCTTGTTGTTGATGAGGAGGGTGAGGGTGAGGATAATGAAGAGGATGCGGCTCGTGATCCGGTTGTGGAGGTTGCTGCTGATCTGGAAGTTGTTGTCGATGCAAAAGTGGAAGATGGTGCCGAAGTGGAAGGTGCTGCCGAAGTGGAAGATGCTGCCGAAGTGGAAGATGCTGCTGAAGTGGAAGATGCTGCCGAAGTGGAAGGTGCTGCCGAAGTGGAAGGTGCTCTGGATACGGATGTAAATGCAGGGAAAGACGAAGATTCTGCCGAAGTGGATGCTGCTGCCGAAGTGGAAGCCGCTCCGGGTACGGAAGCCAATGCCGTAAAGAAGATGAAGCTGAGGACGAGGACGAAGACGAAGACGAGGAAGAAGAAGACTGCCTTTTCTGTGCTCTGAGATCGACCTTTCTCTGCGCTCTGCGTTCGACAAAGGCTTGCATCGGGAGAAATGCATCATTAGGTGTCATTGACAGTGAACGTGCACGTGGAATCTCTGAATGCTGCAAAAAAGCAATATCAGCATCTTCAATCTCAGTTGAATGTGAGAAAAAAGAGACGGCAGCCAGGTTCGGATTGACGTTTGTCACCTCCTTCGTGGCAGGATCTGTCGTTTGTGTTGCTGCGGCAAATGCCTTGAGTTGATCCATTTTGTCAACTTTGGTTGCCTCAAAGTCATCATCATTATTAAATTCATGGCGTCTAGGGAAAAGCTTTTGGGTTTTAAAATCAACCAGAAAATTTTCCCTTTCCCCCGTTACTGGATTTACTTCCCCAATAAGCCCATCAGGTCTCCTTACTTTGGTGGTCGTATCTGGATTTAAATCAGGAACTTCTGTTTGTGATGCCAAGATTTGTGGAAATGCTGAACCTGTCTCCTGTCTTCTTGCGACATAGCGATTCGCTAACCTAGATGTCAGTCTGGCTTCATTCTTATAGCCGGATGCAAAAGCCCCGCGACGACACCTAAACTCTTGCATTGACAGTTCTGCTGCATGTTTTTCGGTCGTCGTCCAACCGTCATCAACACGAAAAGGATATCCATCCTTCCTTGCGGCAAAGCTCTTACTCAACCGGTCTGACGAACTCGAAGCGCTGGACGAACTCGAAGTGCTGGACGAACTGGATGAACTGGATGAACTTTCCCTGTGCTTGCGCTCTTCTTGATCAGCTCTGAACCGAGAGGATTGAGGAAAAGCTGAAGTCGCCCCGGCACCTCTGGTCTGTGGTTGGCTTAAGGAAGCCCGGGCAGCTGAAGAACTTGATGAGCTGGGTGAGCTGGAGCTTGACGAAGCACTTGTGCTGCCAGCTTGCGCCATTCCGCCTGTAAAACGATTTTCAACAGGCGCCTCAGAGTGTGCCCCCCCAAGGCGTTGTGCTTTAGGCTCTGGCTTGCCAGAATCTGAGCTGCGCTCTCTTTTACCACCGCCGCCACTACTCATCACCTTACCTCATCAATTGTCAGCCGGATAATCACCCGGGGCAAAAATCACCCGACCGGGACTCAATACAGTTGCTCAAACATCCATAAAAGGGCAAGCAGGGTGAATTATGACCCGCTTTTTGCTATCTTCATCGCCGAATGGCACATTTTAAGAGTTAAAGCATTTAAGGTGCCAATATCGCTGGCGGTTTTCTAATCAGTTTTCTAATCTTCAATTTCATTGGGTGATCTTTTTTTCGAGATTGTGATACAGTTTATAAAAAGCCCCTTAAAACTGTCACGCTTAAAGTCCCCGGTAACTGCTATATCGGCAGTCGGGATGAGAAAAGCGTCGTCAGCAATGCTAAATAGTTTGGGTAATCTGATAGGTTATAAGGTGATTAGCTCGGGTGGCAGCAACTCGATGGTGCTGGATTATAAAGTCATCTTTCGTCACGCGCTGTTTCTGGGGGCTGATTCGATTATTATGACCCATAACCATCCACCTGGTGATCCACAGCCGACCATCAATGATGTCAGAGCGACACAAAAACTTGCCGAAGCGGGCCGTGTGGTGGATATCAGCTTGCTCGATCATGTGATTTATACACCTTATCAATCGGTTTCAATGCGACGGATGATGGCTCATTTGTTTGAGGGGGATTGAGGGGAAACAGAGGTCAGACGGTAGCGACACGACAGCCCGGCACGAATGTAGAATTTCGAGTTTCATCGGAATTTCAACGGCGGTATCGTGGTGGGTTCGTTAAATTTTGCGTAATACCTCCATTGATACAAATAGTCGCATAGGATCATTGGCAAGGCTGTGGAAGAAATTAAATCGTCGATAGAATTTTAATGCGCTATCGTCCAATACATCCAAAACCAAACCGTAGGCTGGTAGCCCTTCATCACACAAATGAACCGCATGGCGTAAAGCACTGATTAATGATTTTTCACCTAATCGCTTTCCTTGGTGATTGACATCAACAGCCAGTCGGGCAAGTAAAGCTACAGGTATTGGATAATGCGGCAGGCTCTGTGTATTTTGAATGTCTTGTCGGTAAATTGCCGAAGCAGCTAGGGTGTAATAAGCGGCGATTGATAGAGCTTCAATTAAAAACCCTCTGTATCAAGGCGTTTGGCGGCGTCGAGGATTTCCTTACTTGGTGTTTGTTCAGTGTCACAGATCGCAATAAAATCATCGAACTGTTGATTGGTCAGTTGAATTTCGGTATAAGACTTTAACGTTTTAGGCGCATCTTCACGCACTAATCGGGCTAAATAATCCGTCAGTGTAATACCACTAACTAGAGCGGCACGTTCTGCCAACTGTTTTATTTCTGGCAGGAACCTTGCCTCAATACGTTCGGTTTTACTACTCATAATCTTGTACTCAGTACTCAGAGTGATCATACTTAAATGCACGATAACATACGGCTACTAAACGTACAAATCATTAGTTGTGCCACTAACGATAAATTTAACCACAGAATCATGGTATAACCGGGCTATCGCTACAGCACGAAAACCACTCCTTTATATCTACCACCAATTATCCCCAACCAGATACAAATTGACATAATAAAACGGCGTGATGTTATAGACATAAAATGTAACCAGTTTATACTGCGCTCGGCTATTAATATCGAAAATCAGCATCTAGGGAAGTCGACGAGTTAGGCATTCAGCCATAGCTCACAGTAATGGAATCAACCTTCAGCAAATACCACATTTATAATTTAACTGCTCAACTCAACTTATCAGCCAATGATAAAGAACATCTGTGAGCAAAATTCACTGCAAAAGGACTATTAATGAAAATCCAATCAATCCGAACGGTACGCCATCGTTCGCTATTTATGATGCTATTCACTTGGCTTTGTTGCTGCTTTAGCAGTGTCGCCTCAGCCAATTCGCTACCGATTGCGGTCAATGATTCAGGCAATATCATGGAGGACTATACCGGTGTCGGCACCATTTATCCGTTGGCCAATGACTATGACGTCGATGGTGACAGCCTCAGTATTGTCTCTCTGAGTGTTTTGCCGACTCACGGTGTCGCACAGTTGGTTGGCAGTAAAATCACCTATACCCCAACCCAAGCGAACTATTGCGGACCTGATTCGGTGAGATACCGCATCACCGATGGCAAAGGTGCCTTCGCCTATGGTTACGTTAATTTTAACGTGGTGTGCAAAAATGACTTGCCGATTGCCAATGACGATGCCGTTTTTGTATCGTCGGACAATGTCGGGGCGGTTGATGTCTATCCGTTGCTCAACGACACTGATGTAGACAATGATACCCTTCTCATTGATGCCATAAACGTTTTACCCACCCATGGCAGCGCAACATTAAGCGGTGGCAAAATCAGCTACACACTCACCAATGCTGCCTATTGCGGAACGGATTCTGTAGGTTATCGTATAACGGATGGCAATGGCCTTAAAGCCCATGGAACTATCAACTATACCATTGAATGTGGTATCGAGCCGCCAGTCAATACTAGCCGCGAAGACCTGTTAAAAGACATCAAGGGTAGCTATAGTGGTATTTCAACCAAAGCGTGTTTTACCAGTAATCACCTTAACGCCCTACTTTCCCGAATAGAACAAAGCAACGTCAACACCTACGTTTATACCATTCGAGTTGGCGGTCTGAATAAACACTGTTCCGGCAATATCGATGGACAAATGAATCTACTGGATGACTTGCTCTATGCAACGGCGAACCTAGGGGTCAATGTCTGGGTTTCGTTTAATTCAGCAAAAACCACGACTACCAGAGGGGAATACCTAAGCTTGGTCAATCAAGTCATTGCGATTAAAAACCAAGGGCAGCACAGCAATCTGACGGCGGTTTCGCTGGATGACTTTGATCAGACAATCAGCAAGGTAGCTGACGGTGACAGCGAATCAAGCACCTACTTTACCTTGCCCAAAGATATTGATGGTGACGGGACAGATGACCCGAGCACCTTAGAATTAGCACATATCGTTGACAATCTTCACGCCGCCAATATGGCGTTTATTCCTGTCGCCTATTATACCGACGATTTGTTGTTAAACGAGTCGCTATTCAATGACTTAAAACCGTATATAGATGGGGTGTTGTTTCCTTATTTGTACAGTGCCAATCGCACGGGTATGCAAGTCTATAGAACCTCAGTGGTTGAAAGCCAGTTGAAAGAACTGAAGACTTCGTTGGGCGAATTGGCTTTAGTTGTAGATATTTATGCCACCTCTTACACCTATGATGTCATAGATGCAGACTGCGACAGTGATGAAACTTGTACTTTTCGCCAATATCACAGCGAAGCCGAGTACGTGAAAGAAGTGGCTGAGGCTGCCCATAGATATGCCGATGGTATTATGATCTACCATACTCAAAATGATGTATCCAATAATATACTTTATGGCTCACCATTGACTGAAGGCAACAGTGCCTATGGTTGCCCGGCAGTGTATTTTCACAACAACGAACACAGCCAAAAGCAGAACCTCATCAGCCAGTTGTTTGGTGATTGGCGAAATCAACCCTCGCCAACTGGCAGCACCGCTTTTTTTGAATTGACTGAATTGACTCATGCCCTGACCAAAACTGGCACGCCCAAAGTCAAAGGACTGAAAGGCTGTGAGAATTGGCCAAGCCGATGGCCAAATCCTGCTCGTGTATGGGAAAATAAAGTATACACCGATTATCTGTACTCTAGCGCTTGGTATGAGCCACAGGCAAATAACACCACCATATCAACGACTAAGTTCGTATTGGCGGGTCACTTTGATGCCAGTAACAGTAGCCCAACCGAAGATATTGTCAGTTTCAATCTTAACGCAGGTCAAGGTGATATTTTTGTCTACCGGGCCAATGCTGAAGACTCGCACAAAATAAGCCAAGTGCCGGGTGGGGCTCAGGGCAATAGTTGGTATACAGCCAACGCATCAGAATTTGGGTTTGACGCCATCAACCATGCCGTTAGCGGTGATTTCAATGGCGATGGTATTGATGAAATAGCCACTTTTTATGACAACCTTGAGCAACAACAGATTGTTATGTTCAATATGAGTGGCAACCAAATGCGCCCAACAACGGATTATTTGACAACCCAGACAAACTTCAATGTTGACGCCGTCAAGTTTTCGGTTGCTGGTGATTTTGACGACAATGGCAAAGATGAACTGTTAGCATTTTATCAAGACGGAAATGTAGCCAATACGCAAAAGGTATTTGCCTTTGAAAAAGAAGGGTCTAACAGTGGTTTTTCATCAAGGCATCTATACAAGGACTTTACAGGTTCATCATTGGATTTTGCCAAGGTAGCTCATGTCATAGCGGCAGATTTTGACCAATCGAATCCGGGTGATGAATTGGCTATTCTCTATACAGACACCATGGCACAAGTTCGTATGTTCCGCCTGGTGGGAGGGGTTTTAATCGAATATCAAAGCCCATGGTTCTCGGAATCTTCGAAACAGAAAAATTTCAATGCGGTTACCCAAGCGGTTGCAGGGGACTTTGATGGCGATGGGCATGTCGAGTTGACACTTTATTATCAGTATCCCGGTAATCTAAAATACAATGTCATGGTGTTTGATAACGATGGCAGTCAAAATTTGACCTTTAAAGATAATGAAAGTCACAACCGCCGTTTTACTCGAAAAACGCCGAAATTTGTGGTGTCAGGCAATATCTACGTTGAAGATAATGATGATAAGGCCGGGTCGGCTTTGCATCGAGCTGAAATGGTTTCATTGCATCATTAATAGCTAGATTAACTATCAAGAGAACAGCAGCAGGAGCCTATCAGTCAGAAATGGGGTGATGGAACACCCTATTTATCGAACAAAACGGCTTCGCTGAGCACCATAATCTTGGCATCGTCCAGTTTAAGCTTGAGTTCTATTTGCCCCGACCGACAGGCTGAGCACGCACGGAGTTTATATAATCCTGCGGTATAGGTCATACTTGCAAGGTCAAGATTAGCAGCCCTGAAACCATAATCATATGTTGGATGTTTTGCAATAATTTTTGACTTGGCGTTTTTTATCGCACTATCAACATCTACTCTGATCATTTGATCTTGATGATAGAGATAATAATTCTCCAGATGATAGCCACCATTGCCACCGAATCTCATTTTACTTGCAACGATGTTCACACCATTGATATTGATGAGATAACTGTTTGAAAACCGAACATTGCCCGTACTACCAAGCGAAATAAAGAACGGACATTGTTGTCCTTGGTCATTTTCAAATAGGTTGATTTTGACATAATCATAATAACCTGCGTTGATTTGTTGGTGGCCTCAAATACTTGTGTTGAATCGGTTTTCCCCACTGCAATCCGTTCACTTGAAAAACTTTTACTATCCTCACTCGCCCGCTTAAAGCTTGGCCGACTATCAGCAAAGGGTATTTTGTTCTTTAATTCACCCTTTGCGTAACACTTATTGGTTAATGTCGTAAACCCGCCATTTCCGCCAACATGAATGAACAATTCCCATTGCTCAGTAGCATTGGCAATATCTGGTTGCTTTTGAACCCGACCTTGAAGGTCAAAGTAAAGTTTACCGCCCTACTCGCTGGATTCAAGTCGGTGGCGGCGGGCAATTTTTTACCACCATGAACATTGAAAATAAGACCATAATCTTAACTGGTATGAAACACTTAGCCGAGGATGCCATGTGTTGCCCATCGGCCAAAGTGAAGGTGCAATATGTGCTAACGAATGGCCAGCTTATGGCGGTGGGGCAATTAGAGCAATAGACTAGAGTATCTAAAAACCATAATAACATCTGCCTAGTGGCATGGTATTATGGTTCATTGGATTATGAAGCCGTTTTCAGTATCATTTTGGAGAGAGTATGCCAGCAGAAGTCAAAACTCCGCCCCAAGCCCTAGAACATTTCAAATCACAAAATGGGCCAGATCTGCCAATTTAATATCAAAACCTAGCAAAGTTGTAATATACACTGACGAATAGCCAGCTTATAGTTCTAAGCCATCGAAGAAAACACCAAACCCTCAACACCCCCAAACCCCAATATCCCGCCCCTTAAAATCCCCTTGCCGCTGAAAAATCTTATCATCCCAATCAATACCAACATCACGATTAAAAATCATCAAATGCGCCTCTGACGCCGCCAACTTATCGGCATAAGCCGCCACTTGTTCTAGCCCCTTGGTTATCTCGGTGTCTAACGCCCCGTATAAAATTTTCAGCTCCACCACAATACGTTGCACATGACCATAAAAGCCTTTATCCGTTGTCGGCCATTCAACAATAATATCGGTGCGAGTATTACCCAGCGCATATTCCCGATTGATTCTTCCACCCCCGTTTACTATTCTCTGCAAAAAAGCCTGCATTAACAGTTGAGGACCCGCTTCTTTATAGTCAAACCGTTCAAGCCAACTTTGCGAGTTCTCACGAAAAAATTGCTGAAAAGCGCTCAACAGCTTGGCCATATTCAAATGATTGTTTTCATCGATATACCAAACTTGTTGCTGCTCGATAACCATTTGACTGCCCCAGGATAATTCTCTGGGAATGATTTCCTGATAAATCCGATTGGCAATGGTAAGCGCGCCATTTCTAGCACGATTAATCAGGCCCAAATCGACCACATACTCAACATCATCTGGGTTCATCTGGTATTGAACTTCTCCCGCCAACATCGGCGCGATCACCGCATGAACCCTAGGTTCTTTAAGCTTGTCACTGAGTTGATCCAAATGGGTTGAGCGAGCATAAATTAGTCGCTCACGGGCTGCCCGGTAATCTTCAAGTTCAATGGTTTTACTGCGATCCCGGTTTTCTTTGCTTTCCCAGGTCATTTCATGGGCCAGCGCATTAACCAGCCATGGCTGGCCTTGGGTATCCAACCACAGAGGTTCAAAAATCTGTGAGCAAAACGCTTGCCCAGTAGCTTGAGTATGTTGTTGATAAAGAGTTTGAATGTCGGTTTGGCTGAAGCTGCCCATTCGTAGAGATTTAGCCTTAATATTAAAAGCACTACCGCCAGTAATGACGTCACCACCGCTATGGATACGGTAATCACGAATATCTCTGACACCACACAATACAATGCTTTGAGGGAACGCCGCAGGACGTTGATCATATCCCGCTCTTATTTGTCTTAGTACTGAAATTAATGTATCGCCAACTAATGCATCCACTTCATCCAAAAACAACACACAAGGCTTATCACTGCTTTCACTCCAGTAATTCAACAGTTGGGTTAACCTGTCTTTGGGGCTTATATCTCGCCCTTTTTGCTCCAGCCACTCGATTAAAATCTTGGTATTAAGGTGAATACGTGCACGATGAGCAATGGTTTCACATAAACCAGAAATGCCTTCATTGACATCATTTCTCGCCGCTTGTGCGGCTTCAATATTGGCGTAAAGTACGTGATAGTCGCCTTGTTGGTTTAAAGTATCCATCATACTTAATAAGGTGCTGGTTT
This sequence comes from Phenylobacterium sp., assembly GCA_047617105.1. Taxonomy (GTDB): domain Bacteria; phylum Pseudomonadota; class Gammaproteobacteria; order Enterobacterales; family Alteromonadaceae; genus JABSOG01. Next base: position 10,180 of record JBLGCB010000231.1, read on the forward strand.
TTCCCGTCTGGCGAGGGGCATGAAGCACAAAGTATTTTTTAACCTGAATTAAAAACTGAACGTCTTCCCAATCAAGGCGATGCAGGGGATCAATATGGTAATGGTCGTCGGTTATGATCGGCCCTTCGGTGGTGAAGATTGGATTCATAACATGAGTTCCTCTATACAATGGGGCGATGGATGATGGTGGTAAGCTATTGCTGTTGATTATATCTGATTGATGAGTTCAAAAGTGGTTTGTCTGCAAAAATAATTTATCGCTTTTGACACGCATTTTTTTACCTTGCACAAAGCCTTCTAATTCCAGTAGAATACACAACAGCATTTTAAATGATATATAGTATAAAAGGAAAAACAAATGAAGGTACAATACAAAACGGTTCGATTCTA
>JBLGCB010000232.1:0-10532 GCA_047617105.1 Phenylobacterium sp.
CGCGCGTTTCGTGGTCCCAGCAATCACAAGAACACTTCGCCACGTCACCCCTGTAAACCATCTCTAAACTGTATGCTAAATCCGCGCGTTTCGTGGTCCCAGCAATCACAAGAACACTTCGCCACGTCACCCCTGTAAATCTTACAATTCACACTCCTGATATTTGGTTTTGCTGATCACCATTCTGACTTCTGCTTTGATAGCGCCTGCCTGGTTATTCAAATAAAGGGCCTCGCTGCTGGTTTGCTCATTACGTGGGACTTTCTCATATTCCAGATAATAAGTGGTATTGGCTTCAATATTGATCGACTTGTCAGGTAGTTTTCGGCGTTTTTTGCTGTTAGTGCCAGCGGCACTAAATCTTAAGCGGTGGTAGCCGACACTCAATTTGTGTCTCAGTTGTTTGGCAGATTTTCGTATGCCATCAATGGCATAAATGCCCGTGCTATCGTATAGGTGCAAGTAATAACTTGAGTGTCCGGAATGATGACGACTCTCATCAAGACCGACCATAAGCACCCGCCCACAGCCTTTACCGTCGAGTTGGTTATCGTCTCCACGGATAGGCATTAGTAACTCTAAGTCGCTGGTTAATTGCCATTTAGGGGTATAAGCCGCTTTAAGCTGGCCTGAAAGGGTCAGTGTTTGTTCACCCCTGCTGATGGTTAGGGTGACCTGTGGGTTGTCCAAGGTATATTGCAATTGACTGCGCCATTGGCTGTCACTGTCGCTGATAGCAGTGCCATTAACGGTTAAAATGATATCATGGCTCTGGAGACCCAGTTTGTCCGCTTGGCTTTCTGGTGTTACCGACAGCACCCGACCTAGGGTTCTGGCATCGAGCAGGGCACCAAAACGGCCACTGTTATAACTTTCAAGCTGGCTCAGGTTGATTTTTATATTTTGAGGGGGCACCCCTTCGGCCATTTCATATTCAGTAATGAGCCTGATTTTTTGATTGACCGAGCGAATCAACTGATCGGCCATTTGCCGTGCTTTGGCTGATTTCAACTCTGCCGCGAAGCCGGGCAAGCCAAACAACAATAGCGACAGGCTAAAAAGAAAAACTTTCATTATGTTTCCTACAGTTCATAAACTTCTGAGGGGTGGATATAAAACTCAACCATTTTGCTCAGTATATTGCTTCGTAAGGCCCATGCCTTTTGATCAACCAGCGCCGCACTTTGTTGCTGTTCGATGCTCTGATCGATTAGGCTCAATTCGTGCTGCCAGTCGGCCATCACCAGCCGTTGCTGTTCAGATAACATCACACCAGACATAGAGGCCAGTTGTCGCTCCAGTTGATGGTTCTGGTTCAGCAATGGCGATTCAGACAGTGCATTGAGTTGCATCACCGATGTGACCATCAGCATACCGATACCTGCGGCGGTGACTAGCCATTGGCGTTTTTTTCTCGTCTGGTGACTGTGCCAAATATGCTCAGCCAAATCTGGTGCCTGATGCATCGGCATCACCAATGGGGCTGATTCGATATGTTGTTTCAATTGTTTGTGTAAATTATTCATGGGTTAAACTCGCTTTTTCCAACCATGATCTTAGTTGTGCCAATGCGCGGCGGTAAATTTGCCTGCTGTTGGCTTCATCAATGCCTAAACTCGGGGCTATTTCCCGGTGTTTAAGTTCATGTACGGCGTAAAAATACACCACTGAACGTTGTAAATAAGGCAGTTGACTCAAATAGTCTAATACCTGTGATTCATCGCTAAAGTCTGGCGCAATAAGCAGTGTTTCGGCAATAAACTCTGCGGTCTGTGGCTCAGATGTTTCTAGTGTTTCGGCTGCAAACTCCTTTTTATGGCGTCTGAAATAAGCCATACAGGCATTAATCGTGGTTTGCTTCAACCACACGCCCACCGTATCGCGCCCTTTAAGGGTTGATGATTTTAACAGCAGCTTCTCAAACACCTGCTGTAAAATATCGGCAGCATTGTGCGGTTCGCTTAACAAATGCAAACTTAAAGAATAAACCCGGTCTGAAAAGAGTTGATAAGCGGCATTAAAGCCGCTTTTTTTACCACGTTTTAACGCCGCAAAATCCAATTCCGATAACACCTGACCGAAACCCTGTTTGTTCATTCACCTTCCTGTTGTTGAATAACGACTGCCACTACACCATATGCCATTACATATACCATGATAATGGTTGCCATTATATAAGTGCATTGTAATGGTTTTACTTAAGATGCGGCTAACGGCGTTTTTGTGACAACTTATTTCATTTATTTTTTATTTAAATTTTTTTATGCGTTATCATCATAGACAACGAATGGGTTGATTTGCACTTTCCGGGTTTTTCTGCCAAAATTTGGTAGGGTTAAAAGTCATGTAACCAAATTGTCAACAGTAGAGTTTATTTAGGGTCTTATTCAGTGGTAACAAATAAAGAAGGTTATGAACATCTTATTCAATATCTGACAGATAACCTCGGATTATTCGAAATGCAAGGTGCACCATCACCATGCGGTCAGACCGTAATTGAGCTTATAGAAGACAATATTGTTGATCACATCATGAATATTTGTGCACAACATCAAGAGCTTGAACCCAATCATCGCAGTATTATTGTCAGAGAAGTTGATGGTATCGTGTATGATTTGGAAGAGCTGTTATCTGGTATCTTGGAGCAATCTGTTACCGTGGAGCAAGCCTCGTTTATTGCTGAATTTGCTGGTTTGATTAAAAATCTGTTTGATTCTGCGATTGTTGATTTGCTCGATTAAATCATTACCCTCCTTTTTTATCTCCCCCATAGCCATTGCTAGGGCCTTGTTTTGCAGCAAAATCTAATCACCCTGAATTATAATTATTTTAAACACCAATAAGAGAAACGATATTTATGAAAGCTAGCGTAAAATGGGTTGATGGTATGACTTTTATGGGACGTTCTGAGTCTGGTCATAACGTGGTATTTGATGCCGGCAATGAAGATACTGGTGCGCCATCACCGATGGAGATGGTACTGATGTCAGCGGGATGTTGTTCATCGGTTGATGTAGTGTCTATTTTGAAAAAGTCTCGTCAGCAAGTCAGCGATTGTGAAGTGACTGTCACTGGTGAACGTGCCGAGACGGTGCCTAAGGTTTTCACTAAAATCCATTTGCATTTTGATGTAACAGGTACTGATGTAGCTGAAAAACAGGTTGAACGTGCGGTGAACTTGTCTGCGGATAAATATTGTTCTGTGGCGCTGATGCTGGCTTCTTCTGTTGAAGTGACTCATTCCTTTACGATTTCAGCAAGCTGAAATAGTTGATTTTGCTGCGCAAGGCTAAAGGTCTTGCTGCGCAAGGTTAAAGGTCTTGCTGCGCAAGGTTAAAAGTCTTGCTGCGCAAGGTTAAAAGTCTTGCTGCGCAAGGTTGGGGCGCTTTATTTATTCTTCAATCGCGCCCAGTACACCAATGGCTTTGCGTCGGTTGTCCATCAGTTCGACAATCAATGGTGTGAGTAACAATTCAATGGCAAAACCCATTTTGCCGCCCGGTACTACCATGGTATCGGGGCGAGACATAAACGCGCCGTCGATCATTTGCAGGTAATATGGAAAATCCATGTTGTTGATTTCTCGAAAGCGGATCACCACAAAACTTTCATCCAGCGACGGAATGTCTTTGGCGCTAAAAGGATTAGAAGTGTCTACCGTCGGCACCCGCTGAAAGTTGATATGGGTGCGAGAGAACTGCGGGGTGATGTGATGAACATAATCATCCATGCTGCGTACAATGCTCGACATCACCGCTTCGCGTGAATGTCCTCGGTCTGAAGTGTCGCGAATAATCTTCTGGGTCCATTCAAGGTTGACAATTGGCACCATGCCAATTAGCAGGTCAACATACTGAGCGACATCTTGAGTATCTGTTTTAACCCCGCCATGCAAACCTTCATAAAATAATACGTCGGTATCACCGTTTAATTCTTGCCAAGGGGTGAAGGTGCCAGGCATTTGATTGTAGGGTACAGCCTCATCAAAGGTGTGCAAATACTTGCGAACTTTACCACTGGCATTGTGGCTGTAGTCGCCAAACAATTGTTCCAAAGCTTCAAAATCATTGGCCTCAGGGCCAAAGTAACTGATATGACGGCCTAATTCTTGCGCTTTACGTACTTCGACATCCATTTCAGGACGAGAAAAACGGTGAAAACAATCACCTTCAACAAAAGCCGCATGAACCGAGTTTTTACGGAAAATATGCTTTATCGCATTGGTGGTGGTTGTGGTACCTGCACCAGAAGAACCTGTGATAGCGATGATGGGATGTTTGTCTGACATTGGTGATCCATAGCGGGTTAACATTAGCGGGGTAACGTTAACATAGAATTGCCATGGCTGACTACTGTTCAGCGCACTCATCTTATCCACCATAACGGCGTTATTTTGGTACTCAAATAGTTACATATGATTATATGCGCCCATTTTCCGTGCCACCCTTTGCGAAGTAAGGCCTTGTTCTGATGCGAAATCTGAGCACGCCGATACAGTTACGAATGGTTTACTGCTTAAACGAAAACCATAATTTTGCTGGCATTGCGGCAATAACGGCGCTAGATTAACGACCACTAACAAACGACTGATGATTATTGAGGGGACCACAAGTGTCACTGAAAGCTTTAACAAAACGCGCCGCAATAACGACGCCGACACTGGCTCTGGCGATGGCCGGGCTAGCATTCACTTATTCTGCCAATGCCGAAGACGGTCCTGCGGGCACCGACATTTACCTCGCTGACTTGAGTAAAAATACCAAGGGCCATTATCAGCTTAAAAACGTTAAGAAAATCACTCCACGTAAAGGTTATGATAATCAACCATCCTTTTTACCTGATGGTAAAGGTTTGTTCTATACAGCCATCCTACCGATGAAAAGTGGCCAATGGCAGGCTGATAGTTTTCACTATAACTTTACATCGAAAAAGCACACCAATCTGACCAATAGCGACTTAAGCGAATATTCACCGACGCTGATGGCCAATTCAAAGCGATTCTCTGCAATCGTTGTTGAAGAGGATGGCAAGCAGCTGTTATGGCAGTTACCTTATGCCCCTGCTGCGAAGCAGAAAAAAGCCGGACGTTTATTTGATCTTGACCCTGTCGGTTATCATGTCTGGGGTAAACAGCAGGATTTAGCGATGTTTATACTGGGGCCACAAAACACTCTGCAATACAAAACAACCGTGAGTGCTAAAGCCAAAATTGTGGCTGAGGATATTGGTCGTAGTTTGCGTTATGTGGCCAGTCGTAATAGCTTTTCGTTTAGCCATAATCATAAAGGCAAAGGCAAAAATAAAGGCAAAGATAGCTGGTGGTTGTCTGAATACCAGCCCAACGATGATAAAGTCACCGCATTGGTGCCTTTACCTAAAGGTAGCGACTATTATACTTGGCTGAATGATGAAACTGCGGTGGCGGCAGTGAAAGGGGTGTTACATATGTGGCATTACCAGCGCAGCGCATCGGCGGGTGAGCCAGATTGGATGCCTTGGGTGGATTTGTCCGGGACCTGTTCAACCAACATCAGCCGCTTGGCGGTGGATAAAAATCAGCAGAGATTGGCGTTTGTTTGTGATGAGCAATAATCTTTAACTTCTACTAATTATTCAGCGTGCTTAGATTTCGTTTCAGAACAAGGCCTTACTTCGCAAAAAGAGTTGAACGGAAAACAGGCGCATATAATCCTATGTAACTGTTTGAGTATCTCATTTAATGACGAACGTAACGCAGTTATGATGCGAAAGATGAGTGCGCTTAAAGGAATTTTTATGCAAATAGTGATCATTTGTCTATTTATTGCGGCAGTATTGCCGTTTTTGGCCAAAGGGCCGGTGGCTGTCGCCATGCATCGTCTTGGCGGATATGATAACAAACATCCTCGGTCACAGCAGACTGAGTTAACCGGGTTTGGTGCCCGGGCACTGGCCGCCCATCAAAATGCCTTTGAAGCGTTGTTACTCTTTGCGACAGCGGCTATCACCGCCATCGCGAGTAATCAGGTGAGTGCTACTGTTGAAGTGGCGTCGATTGTTTTTGTCGTGGCAAGGGTGGCCTATAATATTTTGTATTTACTCAATTTGTCGACGCTGCGCTCAATATCTTGGGCTGTGGGTACAGTGAGCTGCTTTGTTATTTTGAAACAATGTATCTAATTAGCGTTTTAATCAGTAAGGAGTATTTAGATAAGGGCACTAAAGCGACGCTAGAATATCGGGTGTTTGGCCATGTGCTGGGTGGTAAGGGCGAGTGGCCTGGTGCGGTGAATATGGTGCTGGGTCAACAAGTTAACAATTTTAAGCGCCTATTATAAGCTTTTGGGGGGCGGTTTTCGTTCGTTTGTTGTTAGGGGTCAGTGGCATGAATTTTTATCGCCACAATTGCGTATTGGACCCTTGTTAAATTTTCCATTCTGGGTTACTCTTGTCAAGGTTCTTTATCCAAAGTTTCAAATATATTCTTTGGATGTTTAAATCTAACAAATAATAATCAATGAGGTAACGAAAAATGCTAAAGGAAGATACTGCTGTTTTAGAGGTGTTAAGGAAAGGTACCCTTGGTGGTCATCAGTCGATTGTGATGTCAGCCCACCAGCCAGAACTGGTTGGTGCCATAGAATCTAAAATGGGTGAGCTGGGGATTAACGCAACGCAACTGGCCCTCAAAATAGGCTTTTCGAAAAGTAAAGTGAGTGAAGTGTTAAACCGCAAACGGCCACTCAGTAAAAAAATGGCAAGGTCATTGTATGAAATCGGCTTGCCAGCCAATGTATTGTTTAAAGCGTTGATTGATGGTGCTTAGTCGTTATAAATAGTCATTAAAAGTTGTGGGTGCGCGTATTGCGCACCGCATTCCCTCACATCCATGTGGGTGAAAAAGGTGAGCACCCTACAATACCCTGCTTTTTATTGCCCCATCTCCTACTTGAGTTTCTATAATTTCCTCTGATTTAACTTGATTGATGCTTGTTATCAGTTGCTGGCGTTCATTGGTAGTAATGCTGTAACCCCGGTTCAGGGTGGACAGTGGGCTAACAATATCGAGTTGTTTGGCTTGGTTGTCTAGTTGAGCTTTGGCATCGCTGAGTGTTTGGGCGATATAGCGGTTTAATTGACCCGACAAATCTTTGAGTTGTGATTGCTTATGGCTGATATTGATCATGCCCTGACGGACTTTAAAGCGGTGACCCAGTTGATTGTGCTGAGTGTTCTTACGATTCAGCTGCAATCCGATGGCATTATTGAGGCGCAGTGACAGTTCATCGACTTTCTGGTTATGATTATTAAGCACATTTTGCGGGTGCAAACGCAGTAATTGTTGTTCAAGCAAAGCGCCATTATTCTGATAAGTCTGTAGTCGTCCTGCCATGGCCCTGAACATTTGTTGTTTCAGCTGGCTGATGTGTTGTACCAGCACATTGCTATCTGGGCTTATCAGTTCGGCGGCGGCTGATGGCGTTGCGGCACGTATATCGGCGACAAAATCAGCAATGGTGACGTCAATTTCATGGCCTACCGCGCTAACAATGGGCAATTGACAATGATAAATCGCACGGGCGACATCTGCCTCATTAAAACACCATAAGTCTTCTAGTGAACCACCACCACGGCCAACCACCAATACATCCACTTCTTGGCGATAATCGGCCATTTGAATCATTCGCACAATCTGTGCGGTGGCAGGCAAACCCTGTACTGCACTAGGATAGATAATGACTTCAAGCTGAGGCGCACGGCGTTGTAATACCGAGATGATATCTTTGACCGCCGCGCCAGTATGCGAGGTAACAATCCCGACCCGGTTGATTTGGCTGGGCAGCGTTTTTTTGTGGCTCTGAGCAAATAGTCCTTCGGCGGCAAGCTGGGTTTTTAGCTGCTCGAATTGCTGTTTAAGCAAACCGTCCCCAGCAGGTTCCATTTGGTCAACAATGATTTGATAGTCACCACGGGGTTCGTAGAGACTGATCCGGGCTTTGACCAAAACTTGCATACCGTTTTTTGGCGTAATACCACAGCTGCGGTTATTGCCTTTGAACATCGCACCACGAATTTGCGCTGACTGATCTTTAAGAGTGAAATACCAGTGCCCTGAGGCAGGTTTAACAAAGTTGGAGATTTCACCGGTCAGCCAGATGCCAGCAAATTCAGATTCGAGCAGTCGCCGCACGGTCTGATTGAGTTGTGATACTGTGAGTATTCTCTGCTGCGGTGCGAGCTTGGCAGAGGCTCTGTTTGAATTCGTGGACGCAAAAGACATAGTTGGATTCACCGATGAATGATGGGGCTAATTTAACATAGATGGGCGGGTTTCTCTAGCGTGTGAGTGAGGATTGGTTTTGTGTAAATACGGAGTTCAAGTCCGTATTTACACAAAAAATAGCTCACCCATTGATTAAGTAAACAAAATGCTTTATTTAATCAAAAAGTGGGTGTAACATAGATCTCAGTCACATTGGGGGGTTGTTTCTTCCATGTGAAGAGTTTGGTGAAGCGTTTTTGTGAGGAGTATGAAATGGAATCAGTGGTCAGTATTAGTCGATTAAAGCAGTTGCCGATGTTTATATGGGTGATGATGGTAGGCAACTTCTTTGTTCGTGGCACCTATTACATGGTGTGGCCGTTTTTGTCGGTGATCTTAATTCAAAAATACAATCTAAGTGCTGCTATGGTCGGTTTAATCTTAACCGGCACTACAGTGGCGTCAATTGTGCTCGGCGTTTATGCCGGTAACCTATCTGACCGTATTGGTCGCAAATCCTTGATGTACCTCGCCGCCGTGATTGGTGTGGGTGCTTTTATGTTATTATCTGTTGCTGACAGCTTAGTGGTTTTTGTCACGGCGGTGTTTTTAGCCACGTTACCTCGAAGCTTGTGGGATTCGCCGAGTAAAGCGATGATGGCCGATGCTTTGCCCGATGGCAAAGATCGAGAATTGGCCTTACAGGGCTTGTACTTTATGACCAATGCAGGTGCTGCATTGGGGCCTTTATTTGGCATCTGGGCGGGGTTGACTGGTCAGCAGTCGAGTTTTATCTTAACCGCTTATGCTTACATTGGTTTGATCATCGCATTGATTTTGGTGTTTAAACAATCATCTCGTTCACAGCCTAAACAACAAAAAAGCGAGCAGAATTTTGCTCAGACTTTACGTCTGCTGGCCACCGACCAGGTGTTTTTAGTGCTGATTATTGCCAATATCTTGATTATGTTTATTTATGCTCAGGGCGACACCAGTTTAATCCAGTATTTAACCCGGGCCAATGCGCCGGACTTGGTCAGCTTGATTGCCTCAATGATCATTTTGAATTCAGTGGTGATTGTGACCTGTCAGTTTCCGTTATTAAAGTTGCTTGAAAACTTCCCGGTGAAACAGCGGATTTATATTGGTATTGGTTTATTGGCCATATCGCAACTGGTGTATGCCTTTAATCCGGTGGACTATTATACTGGTTGGTTAATCGCTACTTTTGTTTTGAGTGTGGCCGAGGCGATTTTATTTCCCAACATGAATGTACAACTGGATCAACTGGCCCCGGCCCATTTGCGCGGCAGTTATTTTGGTGCCGCCAGTTTATATTCACTGGGTTTTGGTTTTGCGCCACTGATTGGCGGTATTGTGTTAGATACCCTCGGCGGACCCGCTTTGTTTATTATGGGCTTGATATTGTGTTTGCTGGTTGGTGCTTTATATTTGGCCACTGGTCGATTAAAGCGGCCTGATTTTACGGTGGAGCAGGGGGAGCCAGTATAGGGAGTCATTTGAGTGTTAATCACTACCATCAAAATGATGTGGTAATATGCTCAAAATGATGTAGACTAGAGTGTAGTTTGCAGATCAAAACAAAGCAGGTGATTTATGACTACATTGACGGGATATTCAGAGTTGGCGGGTGACGGTGTGGCAAGTATCGTGTTTGACAATCCTAGTGTTTATATTAAGACCGTGAAGGAGGGGATACAGGGGAAAGTACTCAAACAGGCGGTGAGTTATATTGGAGAGCGAGATTTATTTGTTCGGGTTCTTAATACTACATCGGGGAATTTGAGTCGTTTTTTCCAAAAAAAATTACTCTCATGTAATGAAAGTGAGCAAGTGCTGGATACTCTCAAAGTTTATCGCTATGCCAATTCTGTGTTTGGTGATGCGAGTAAAACCAAAGAGTTTTTTAATATGCATATCCCCGCGCTTAATGGTGAAAAGCCCATTGAACTGCTTGATACGTTTGCCGGGCGGCGATTGGTTCAGGATATGCTGCGTAAAGTGGAATATGGCGAGTTTAGTTAATGCGTTTATATCGAATTTGCCCGCTGCATTTTCTGGAAAATTATAGCGGATTGGGTGGGAGCTATAAAGATGGTGGGCGCTGGAATTTGCCTGGTGTGCCAGTGATGTATTTTGCCTTATCGCCATCGGTAGCTTTGTTGGAGATGGCTAATTATTTACCTTCGCCTAGGTTGGTTCCGGCCAGTTATCGGTTGGGTATCTATGAATTGGACACTGAGCTTGTTGATGAGATTAAAGTCGGAGA
>JBLGCB010000233.1:0-10518 GCA_047617105.1 Phenylobacterium sp.
AGGCACCGGATTGCCGTTATTGTCTAATCCATCCCATTGAAAACGTTGCTTACCCGCGGCAACATTGCCCATCTCAACCGTGCGGATCAGCTGACCGGACGCATCTTCGATGCGCACCGTAAGATTTTGCACCGACTGAGGCAAGGTCACTGTGCCAGCAGTTTGACCACCTTCACTCATCGCCACCGTCTCGCTGGGCATCAATACTTTTTGACCAACCAACGACGATGCCTGCAACGCCTGATTTGAGGTCATTGAACTGGCAAAATCGGCAAAATTACTGTTTAAATCAGCAATACCATCGGCCATGGTGAAACTGGTCATTTGCGATATCATCTGATCATTCTCCACCGGTTTGGTCGGATCCTGATAAGATAACTGCTGCGTCAACAGGGCGAAAAAATCTTCCTGCTTCAGCGCCTTATTAGGGTCATCCGTTGGCACCGTGGTAGTCGGCGTTTTGCCCAACTGATCAATTACACTGTTGCTACTTATATCCACTGTCTTTACCTCAATGACCTGTCATACATTGACAGGTTGTTAAGCACCTTAAAATAACCACCTCGGCACTTTAAGCTTTAAAATTTGCAATCTCTAACGCTGACCCAACTGTAAGGTTTTGGTCAACATTTGCTTGGCAGCATCCGCCACCTGAACATTGGTTTGATAGGTTCGCGATGCCGAAATCATATTCGCCATCTCTTCCATAATATTGACATTGGGTTTATAGATATAACCGTCCTTATCCGCGTTGGGATGATTCGGTGAATATTCAATATTCAATGGTGCTTCACTTTCAACCACTCCCAATACCTTGACCCCGGCAGATTGCCCCTGCTGCGCTCCGGCAGCTTTGGTCAATTCTGCGGCAAATACCGGTTGTCGTGCTCGATAGGTTTTATCAACACTGCTCGATACCGTATTGGCATTAGCAATGTTACTCGCCGTGGTATTCAGTCTCAACGACTGTGCACTCATGCCACTGCCGGCAATATTAAATACGTTATATAAACTCATAATAATTATCCTCGGTTGCGAACGGCTGAAGCATTAATAATACCAACGACGAAATTTAATCCGAGCCATTGCAGGGCGACTGAACACTCATGCCACCTCTTACCCAAAACGGCAATATTAAATACGTTATATAAACTCATAATGATTATCCTCTATTGGCCGGTGAGGGCTTTTTTAACGCCAGCAATACGACCGGTCAAAAACTTCAGGCTCGCCTGATATTCCATCGCATTTTGCAGAAATTTATTTCTTTCTTTCTGTACGTCAACCGTGTTGCCATCACCCGTATCTGGTTGATCTGGCGTAACATAATAGCTGTCACCTCGACTGCCGTGACTTAATTTGAAGTGTTTATCGTTAGTGGTTGCAATATCAACAGAAGTGCCAGCCGTACGGGAACGGGCCTTTTGCATGACTTCCTGAAAGTTGACATCTTTGGCTTTAAAGTTGGGGGTATCGGCATTGGCAATGTTATTGGCCAATACCTCTGCACGTCGACCACGAGCAACAATCGAATGTTGATGGATACCGAACGCTTTGTCTAAACTGATACTCATAATAACCACTCCAAAAACACTCTTGTTTCTCTTGGTTAGTATTAAGCAATTAGCAGACCAATCTGTGGAGGGTTTTTAAAAAAGGTTAGAAGATCATTTCTTTTGGTAAATAAGACCGGGGTTACAACGCACCATATTAAATCGGTCACTCAAACCTGACATCGATTCAGAAGCACCAAGAACCAAATAGCCATTATTATTCAATGAGTTAGCAAATTTATTAATGATTTGAGATTTGATCTCAGGGGCAAAATAGATCAGCACGTTACGACAAAAAATAATATCGAAACGTCCGAGTAAAGTGTAACTGTCCAGTAAATTGAGGTGACGGAAATTTGTCAGGCGGCGAATATTTTCCTTCACTTGCATCATATCACGGCCACAATCCTGAAAATATTTACGCTTTCGTTCCGCTGAAAGTCCACGAGCTAATGCCAAGGCATCATACTGAGCCAGCTTGCAGTGTTCGAGCATAGTGTTAGATATATCGGTGCCAACAATGCTGGCATTCAATCCTGCCCTAGGGTTAGTAGAGGTAAATTCGTCGATGCACATGGCGAGAGAATACGGTTCTTGTCCTGAAGAAGAGGCGGCAGACCAAACTTTCACTTGTCTTTTTTGTTCAGCCATCTCCGGCAATAATTTCTTTTTAAATAAATCAAATGGGTAGGTGTCACGAAACCACAGCGTTTCATTGGTGGTCATGGCATCCACCACAGCGGCTCTTAACTGCCGCTCATGGGGTTTGAGGGTTCGTACAATTAACTCAGATAGAGTGGTCACATCAAAACGGTTCATTAATGGCCCGAGTCGACTTTTCACCAAATAAAGCTTATTACTGCCCAGCACAATACCACACTGCTGCTCCAAAAAATTTCGGAAGCGAATATACTCACTGTCATCCAATTGCTTATCTGGCACTATTTCCTATCCTATCTGATATCCATTAATAATGAAGATTACTCAACGTGCAGCCATTTTTTCACGGCTGCGGCCAAGTCATCTGGGTTAAACTTAGCAATAAAGTCATTAGCCCCTACTTTTTCAACCATCGCATGGTTGAATACCCCACTTAAAGAAGTATGCAAAATAATGTGTAATTTTGACAACTTTGGGTTTGAACGTATTTCTGCTGCCAAGGTATAACCATCCATTTCTGGCATTTCAATATCAGAAATCAATAAGCCCACCTTCTCGGTAATGCAGGTTTCACAAGTTTCAGCAATAGCCACCAACTGATCCAACGCATCTTTACCATTTTTCGCCAGCACCATTTCAAGTCCCAAAGGCCCTAACGCCCTTTTCACCTGGTTACGTGCGACTGCCGAGTCATCAGCAATAAAAATAACCCGATCGCCTAAGTCTTGCTGCAACTCGCCGTCATCGGTAATATCTGCACTAACAGTGGTTTTTTGCGGAGCGATTTCATCAAGGATTTTTTCAACATCAAGAATTTCAATCAATTCTTTATCGACTTCTGTCACCGCGGTTAAATAGCTCTGTCTGCCAGTGCCTTTGGGCGGCGGCATCACATCTCCCCAGTTAAGGTTGATGATACGTTCAACCGACTCCACCAAAAAACCCTGAACGGTACGGTTATACTCAGCAATAATGATAAACGCAGTAGACAAATCCTCAACCGGACGCCCACCAGTGGCCGAACTTAAATCAATCACCGAAATAGTCTGCCCACGAATATAAGCCACCCCTTTAACCAAACTATTTTGTTTGGGTATTTGGGTTAATGGCGGACACTGTAACACTTCACGAACCTTAAAAACATTAATGCCGTATCGTTGTCGGCCCTTTAATTTAAAAAGCAGCAACTCCAGCCGATTCGCACCAACTAATTGCGTTCGCTGGTTAACCGAATCAAGTACACCTGCCATATCTGACTCCTACTATTAATATACTGGTTTATGTCGACGGATGACCAAACAAAAACCAACTGAAAACTGGAATGACAATTGCACTATTACTTACAAAACGTTGCGAAACATTGCAAAACGTTATAAACGTCAAATAGATGTCAATAAAAAGAATGAATGACTAACGATTTACGCTATATTAACACTCTTGTTTAAGCAGCCGATCTCCTTGATAATCAAGGACAATTGCCGATAATTTGACTCTTTTCTGAGGTCATGACGGCAATAACAGGGCACTTTAACCATTATATAACTCATCTAGTATTTAAAGCATAGTAAAACACCATGAAATTGCTGAATTTTTTTATCAACAACGCGATTAAAACCGTAATTTGTACGATCTGTGGGTTAACCTTAAATTTGGCCATGGCTCAGGGCGGCTATAATAAAGCACAAAATAGCCAACAAGAAACGGCACCAAGCAAAAGCCAACGTAAAGCACTGCAAAAAGCGCAAAAAAAACGCATTGAACAATTGGCGGTGAGTTACGTCGAATCGCTTTTTCCTGCCCCCGACATGGGAGAACTCACCTATTCAGTTGTGCCTTTGGACAAAAGGATCAAAATAAAATCCTGTGATGATCAGCTAAAGCTCAGCATTCCGGGTTCAGCCACTTTAAGCAAGCGAACCACGGTGTTGGTGCGCTGCGGCGCCGAAAAAAGCTGGAATTTATATGTTCAAGTTAAAATCGTCAAACTAATGCCAGTGGTGGTCGCCAGAATAAATTTAAATCCTGGTGTGGTCATCTCCCGAGATAACGTCACCGTCATGCTCAAAGATGCCAATCAGATCAGAGGACGAACATTACAAAAAACCACTTTACTGCAAGGAGCCAAGACTAGCAGGCATATCAGTGCCGGGCAACCAGTCACATTACGCCAGGTTTGTCTGGTATGTCAGGGCGATTCCGTGACGATTGTTGCCAAAATAAAAGGGATACAGATAAAAACCACAGGAATTGCTCAACAAAGCGGGAGTTTGGGCGATAACATTGTTATACTCAATCCAAGTAGCAACAAACGGATTGATGGTCGCGTCATTGCGGTTAACCGCGTCGAGATCAATATGTAAAAGGCTCCGACATTAAATAACATCCAAAACTGACTAGTCGGTTTATCCCTGTTCTTCGTTAGGGAAAGCGTTATGTAGAATAACTACACGCCCCTTTCCCTTCCTTGAACAGAAATAAACATCCTGCCTCAGTTTCGGATCTGATTTAACACTGGATCCTAACCCCCGTTAAAAAGGTAATGGCAGGCTAAAAAAATTAATTTAAAAAAAAACAAAAAAAAGATTAAAGTTTTTCTCAAAGCGGCCGTTATATAAGATAAGAGAATCAAGAGAGGTGTGGGGTAAGTCAAATGTCCATTAATTTCAATAATTTACCGGGTGGCCAACAAGGCAACCAACAGGTCAGCAGTGATAAAGCTGAACAGAGATCAACGGTCCGTCAGCAGACAACGCAACAAACGACGGTCCAACAACAGTCAACAGCCAGTCGCCAAGATTCAGTATCTTTGACGCCACAGGCGCAACAGTTGAAAAATTTGCAATCCAAAGCCAGCAATGCCAGTGGTGTTGATTCAGGTAAGGTAAGCGATATCAAAAAAGCAATTGCTGACGGAAAGTATGAAGTGAACATCCAACGTTTAGCTGAAAAGCTGGCCGCTTTCGAGTCTGACTTATTTAAATAAACTATGAGTCCGACTTAAGATGTCAACACCGATTTCTCTTCTTGAATTGCTACAGCAACAATTTAAGCAGCTTGTTCAAATGAACGAGCTGCTTGTGTGTGAGCGCGAAGCTATTACCAGCCGCTCACCCGAACAAGTCGTTCTAGTCAACGAACAAAAAACCGCTCAGTTACAACAGCTGCAAGAGACTGACAATCAAATCTCCAGCCTATATAGCAAAGACGACTTCATCACTGACCAACATCATCAACTCACCATTGATATCGATAACCTCCTCGCCGACCTCAGACTACAAAATGAGGTCAATGGCAAAATCATCCAGAACAATCGCATCAGCGTCAAAATGCTCAAAGATGTCATCCTTGATTCGAAAAAAGATCAGTCTACGATGACGTATAATCAAAAGGGTATAAAAAGCGGATCTTCGATGTATAAGCCGGTTAAAGCGTAAATTCCGCTTTATTTTATTTTCGTGTTCGAAAACAAAATAAAGCGGAATTTATGAATGCAGCAAGCTGCGAGGATGAAGTGATTTAGGTATGAAAATTGAATAAAACTCGAAACTTGCTATGGAATGCCGTAGGGTGGTCACGTTTTTTGTGCCCACGCGTGACCTTACAGCCATAGGCAGGTCCTTCTCACAGATATACCATGGTTCGCCTTCCTACGTACAATCAAATGTTATTTAATGATAAATCCTTAGTGTTAAAATCGGTGTTTCTAATAATATCGCACTTGCTTCATACGACGGGTTTTATTACTGACCTGATATAACGCATAAACATCTTTCATATCCAAATGCAGCTCTGTGGTATAAATATCCCCTACGGCGTAGTTTTTTACCACTTTCGCCCCTCTGATCAAGCCGCTGACTTTCGATTTAAGTGTATCGTTGTTCGCCACCATACCTTTAACCGATGTCGACCCTTTAATACTGTGACCATATACCTGTTCTGCTAATTCACGATAGGCATCAAGCTTTGATGAACGGATCGCCAAAATCATCTTCTGACTTTCACTCTTACCTTTTTGTAAACTAATCGGCGCATAACCCACCGCTTTAACCACCGGGAAAACATCGGGTTTAACATATTCCCATTCCACATGTTTATCAACAATGCTGGAACAACCCGACAAACCCAAAACACTGCCAATAACAAACCCTGTCACAACTCTGGCTGAAATAATCTTTGATAATTTAAACATAATGCTTGTTACCCCTACGTGACGGTAATATGTCATATCACCGTTTAATCAATCATTGCCCATTAGATAAGCACAAAACACGCCAAGATGTTAATACTTCATCAGCAAGCCAGTTATCTATCGAAAACTCCCTAAATATAATCAATAACTGTTCAGCGTGCTTAGGTTTCGCTTCAGAACAAGGCATTTTCGCACGGAAAATAGGCGCATATAAGTCATATGCAACTGTTTGAGTACGAAAATAACGCCGTTATGGTGCGAAAGATGAGTGCGCTGGACAGTTATTTTCAATACGGCACGGATTGTGCTTTATCTTCTGCAAAGTCAGATCATAAGACACAGAGGTTATGATGCTAAAAATGAAAGAGAAAGGGTTGTTATCAGGTTTGTTGCTCGCCACACTGCTGGTTTCATCGATGTTATCAAACAGTGCACAGGCCCGCTGGATAGAGTCTAGCGGCTCAGCACCGATACGTAATGGCAACAAAGACATCGCCAAAAATAAGGCGGTTCAAGAAGCGATCAGAGAAGCACTAATATTTGCTGGGGCATCAGTCACCAGTGTACAACAAGTCACTGACGGTTTATTGACTCAGGACGATTTTCAAATCACTTCTCACGGCAGTATTCAACAAATTGAATTGGTTGAAGAGCTTTATCAAAACAATGAGGTATGGGTCACTGTACGTGCTGATGTGATCCCTGAGGAAAAACAATGTTTTGCCGCAGATTTTCAAAAATCTGTCGCCATCACCCAATTTAGGCTGAAAAACCGCGAACAAGCCAGGGTCGGCAACATGTATCAAATGGGCAAAGCTTTTTCACAGCGCCTGTTTAAGCAACTGCACAAAGAAAGCACCAGCGTTCTCGCTCGGCCTTGGTTACAACAAAAGATAAATAACAGTGCCAGTTTCGATCAATATTATGATAACGATATCAAGCTGATTGATACCATCGGTCAGGCCAGTGAAAGTCAATTTGTGTTACTCGGTGAAATCAGCGACTTATCTTTTGGCGAACAAACCACCAACGACTTGGCCTTTTGGCAAGACACCAAAACTGAACGTTATTTTGCCGTAGATATGCTGTTATACAATACCAGCACCAAAGAACAAATCTTTCGTCAACAATTTGAAACTGTCGGCAATTGGGTCAATGCCAAACAAAGAATGGCCAATGTCAACGGCCAGCGTTTTTGGCAAACCCCTTACGGCGCATCCATCGGCACCCTGCTCAATGAAGTTCAAGTGGCCCTTGAAGATGTTATTCATTGTCAGCCAGTGCAAGGAAAAATCGTCAAAGTAGACGATAATCAAATTCAGTTTAACCTCGGCTCGACCCATGGTGTCAGTAAAGGCCAATTATTTTCAATTGTGCATCAATCTCACTTTATCACTGAAAATGGCAAACACTTACCCCGTTTTGTGATCAGTCCTTACCAGGTAAAAGTCACCGATGTCTATACCAAAACCAGCATCGCCCATTCTGTTGACGACGAGCTACTAGGTAATATTCAAACCACCGATTATGTGATATTAAGAGAAATCCCAGAACTAGGATTCGAATAAATTATTCCTAGAGTTGAACATGCTCGATTCGAGCAAACCCCATCTCGGCCAGCTTGTTCAGCTTATCAGCAGATAAGCTTTGGGTTGAAAATAACAATTTACGTTCAATCTGGCCACACTCAACCGTGGCCAGCGGACCCAGTAAAGAACAGACGCGTTTGGCTATCGCCTCGCCAGAATCAACCAATAAAACTTCATCGCCCAACACTTGTTGAATCACCTGTTTGATTAGCGGAAAATGGGTGCAACCTAGTACAATAGTGTCCACTTGGGCAAAACCGTTAGTGATCTGCCTGATATTCTGACTCACCTCATCGTCAATCTGTTGACCACTTTGAGGCTGCCAAAATAAAGTTTCTGCCAGATGAACCAATTCACTCGACCCTACTCTTTGTACTGTACAATGTTCGGCAAAATCATCAATCAATTGATGACTATAAGCGCCCTGCACCGTTGCAGGTGTGGCCAACAAACCAATACAACCACTGCGACTGGCCAATGCAGCCGGTTTAATCGCAGGCACTACGCCAACAAAAGTATGATTGAAACGTTGTCTAAGAAAATCGAGGGATTGGGTCGAAGCGGTGTTGCAGGCAATAACGATAATGTCCAGTTCAGACTGGTCTAATAAAAATGCCACAATGGATTCAAGACGTTGGAGTAATTCGGCTTCACTTAATTCACCATAGGGTAAATATAAGTTATCCATAAAGTAACTGATGGTCACCTCGGGCATGGCTGCTTCAATCTCGGCTAAGACAGAGAAACCGCCAATTCCCGAATCAATTAAAGCAATATGTGTCATGACAAAAAAATACCCGCTATTATGAGGAGCGGGTATTCTGCCATTTGTACACTGACTTTACAGCTTATTTTTGTCAGTGAACCATTGAGAAGGGCTTGCCTATGGCTGCAAGGTCACGCGTGGGCACATAAAGCGTGACCACCCTACGGCATTCTATTGCAAGTTTCGGGCTGTATTTAATGTATATGCCTAAACAGCTTGGTCACTAGCAGTTTTATTCTGTCCCGGTGCTTCGCCTGAACGTCCCGGCGCGTCACCTGAACGTCCCGGCGCTTCAGCTGAACGCCCTGGAGCAGGTTCACCAGCGGCAATTCCCTGTGCAGGTGCGTCAGGCGCTGCCCCACCAGGTAAGGTGCCCAGCATTTGCTGGTTAAAGGCCGCAAACCGTTCCAGTCCTGATGAAATATCCATATCATCTCTAAATTCGAGGTATTTACTCACTGACTGAGTCACCAAATCTTGCAAGTCCTTGGCACTATCCAGCTGCTCTCTTGCTTGCTCCAAAAACGCCATTAAGTCTTGCAGATAATTGGCCACTGGTTTGACCAGCTGGTTGACATTCTGCTCAGGTTGATCAGCAGGTGGTCGTTTAGGGGCATTATCATATTGTGCCACCTGGGCGTAAGCTTGAGAGACACTGACTTTTTCAACCCGGCTCATCTCTAGCGAGAAACCTGACAACTCACTCTGATCATAACCTAACTGAGTGGCCTGTTTGAAAGCCTTGTCGAGATCGCCATTGAAAAATTCTTCCGCCAATTTACTGACATCCTGAACCAAAGCACCAATCGCGGCTTTTTCATCATCGTCCAGCTCACCTTCGACACTAAAAGAAAAACCTGTCGCATGAAAACGTGACTCACTGCTCTCGCTATAGCTCATGTCAATGGCATTGCCATTATCATCAAAGCCAGAATAAGCGGCATTTTTTTGGCTATTCTGATAACTGAGCACTTCAGCAAAATCAATATTAACCGTATCACCATCATTGGTTTTAATGGTGATCGACGAAGACTTGCTCAGCGAATAATTCAACTCGGCCGATGAGACTGACAGTTCTGACAAATCCTGAGGTTTGAACAAACGATCGTCAACACGCCCTAACCCGTCCTGAATCTGCTGATAGCTTTTATCAATGCCTTCGCTGAGGCCATCGTTCATTTCGCCCATCTCGCCCAATTCTTTGCGCGCTTGGGCAAAACCTTCGTCAATGCCTTCTCTGGCCTTAGCCATCATGCCTGCCAGCGATTGATCATCAGCACCGCCGCCTTTGGCTTTCATCATCATTTTTTCAACGAATGACAACACGTTTTTCGCCACTTCGTTGAAGTCGAACAAGTTCTCATTCTTTTTGCTGATGGCTTCTGCGTCGATATCTAGCGACTGCAACTTATCAGTCACCACTTTATTTAGCACATTAAAACCCAGCAAATCAGCTTGGCTGCGTTGAAAAATAGCGGCTTCACCGCCAAGTTTGTGGATATTGGGTTTGGCTTGTGAGCCAGATCCCTGTGGTCCCCTTGCTTGATCGGCATCAAACAACGGGGCGCCTTTTAAAAAGGATTGTATTTCGCCAAAGTTCATCACATTAGCCTCGGTTTTTTTTCACGTATCTAGTTATCGGCAATACGCAGTTTTTATTTAGCGATTCGGTGATCTTTTTTTTAAAAAAAGATCATTCAGATCCGCTTTCAACAAATTTTAAAAATAACGTTATAACTCATTGTTTTATATATAAAAATA
>JBLGCB010000234.1:0-10450 GCA_047617105.1 Phenylobacterium sp.
TGTTAAGTCGATACTGAGGTTGAAGCCATTAAAAACCCCTTAACTCTGAAGCAGAAAAAATATGATGTTAGAAACACAAATGGAACAAGCCAATGTTGCCAATCAGGCAAAACCTCAGGTTTTAGCCAATATATCTTATGAAACCACTCTCTCAATAAATGGTATCTTGGCATGACTTCTTCATTACAAAATTCAGCGCTTAAGGCTGAGCAAAGTGCAGACCTCGATTTAGCGCTATCCTGCCCTCATCAAATACTGCTAGTAGAGGATAATTTTATCAATCAAATGGTCGCTTTGGCCATTTTAGAGGGGTTGGGTTACCAGTGTGATGTTGCGGATAATGGCCAAGAGGCGTTAAATATTTTGCAGCAACAGCAATACACGCTGATCTTTATGGATATTCTCATGCCTGTTATGGATGGAATAACCGCCACCAAAGCCATCATCGACAAATATGGCGAAGATAGCCCCAAGATAGTCGCGATGACCGCTAACGTGTTTGAAAAAGATAAAAATCAATGCTTTGACGCCGGCATGGTCGATTTTATTGCCAAACCGATTGAAATAGACAACATTTGCCGGGTTTTGAAGAAGTTTGCTTAAAAGATGAGTGCGCCCTCATTTATTCCGCTTATCCAAAGCGGTAGACTTTGGCGCCAATGCGGTCTATTCTTTTGCACATCAGCCGTAAAATCTCCATAGAAGAAATCACAGGATTTATTGATGAATGTTTTTTATTTTGACCGGGCCGGGTTGCTTACCGTGATGGTCATTGTTGCTTTTGTGTTTTTCGTGTCTTATCTGCTCAGTCGCCAACCTTCCACCTCCGCCCGACGGCTATCTAGCCTGTTATTGGCGTTGGCTACCCTGTTTTGTATCGAAACCCTGTGGGTGACTTGGAGCTTAATTCCTGCTCAGGCTTATGCCGAGGGTAAATCGCTGCTTAATACCGGGGCGGTGCTGCATGACCGGGTGTCGGCATCGGGTGTCAGCATGGGCGATTTGTATATTTCGTGGGCGCTGGCGTTGGGCTGCTTGATATCGGCGTATTTTGTTAGGCGTTCAGGGCCAAAAATAGATCACCCCCATCAACGAGAGTTTTATGATCACTTTGCTGGTAACGGTGTATTGGCCATTGTGCTGACCAGCATGTTTTATATGTATACCGTTATCCCCGGTTACTTTGACAGTCAGATTCTGTTATTCGACAAAATTTTGTTTCGTGGTCCGATCCCTTATATCACCGTCGGTTTGTTTATTTGGGTGATGCTTAATGTAGTGCTGCTCGCTAGGCAGATTATTTTTCAGCGT
Source organism: Phenylobacterium sp. (assembly GCA_047617105.1). Taxonomy (GTDB): domain Bacteria; phylum Pseudomonadota; class Gammaproteobacteria; order Enterobacterales; family Alteromonadaceae; genus JABSOG01. The sequence goes on from JBLGCB010000234.1 coordinate 1,312, forward strand.
AAGCAAGATTTTCATATTCAGAGCGGCTTTAACAACCACGCCGAACAGGGGGCCAAACAAGCCGCCATCGACAGCGCCAGTCATCAATCGGCATTAAAATTCAGAATTGAACAAATTAACCAAATTGGTGAGGCCAAATCACTGAATTTGTCAGAATACGCGCAGCTGGTCAGTCAACAATCAGAAATGGAGCGAGACGAAATAGATTCGTCGATACTCTACCTTCATACCGCGATGTGGGCGATCCCCGTGTTAGGCTTTTTGGGCACCGTGTGGGGCATCGCCGAAGCGGTAGCCAATCTTATTCCTTTGATGAAAGGACTGTCGGCGGCCAACCTTGGCGGCAGTCAGTTGGCCGATTCGCTGGCTGGGTTAGGCGTGGCGTTTGATACCACCTTAGTGGCGCTGAGCTTAAGTATTCCGGCAATGGCGCTGATTTCATTGCTCGAGAAAAGCGCCTACGAGGATATGCTGGTACGCAACCGCATTATTCTGAAGCACGTTAGGGAGCTGTAGCTCGATGCGCAAAACCCGTGCCGACCGCCAGCCCAAAGAATTGCCCGCGTTTCCGATGCTGCAAATGTTTGGTGGCCTTATTGGTGTGTTATTGGTGATTGTGGTGATATCCGCCATCAATGTACGCCAGACCCGCCTCAGTCAGATCACACCAGAAAATATCGTTGGCATTCAAACGGTGGATTTGTCGGCCAAACCGCAAATTAAACTGTTTTTATATCGTGATTATGTACTCATCGAACAAACCGGGCAAAAAGTGGCGCTGGCGTCGCTGATGCAACCGAACAATGCGATGACCGCCTACCTTCGTCCTTACCTTGGTCAAATCAACAGCCGCAATAAAGAGTTGTTTTTGATGTTATACCCCGATGCCAATCGGACCATGTTTGCCATGCGCCAACTGTTTTCTCGCATTGGCAGCCAATACTTTAATTTACTGTTGCTCAATGACGAGCTGATCCAGCAATTGCTGGCTACGGATAGCTGAATATGGCCAGACGGAGCCCTTCCTATGGGGTGTTTATGGTGGATATTTTTGCCTCTAGTGTCGGCATTTTTATCCTCGTGAGCCTGCTGTATATTATTGTCTCGGCCAAAGCCACTTCTAATGAAGCGATGGTCGAACGCTTTAAAACCCTGATCAAACGCGATGAGGTGCCGATTCATAACTACTTTATTCCAGCGCAAAATAACCCATTACACGACTGGGGCATTCGTGCCACCTATGCCCGCGAGACCAAACAAGCGCTGATTTTGCTGCTGCGCGACCAGGTGTTGCTTTATCATACTGGTGAAAGGCTGAGCATTAGCGAGTTTATCGACAGTGATAAAGTGCGACAGTATTATGCACAGTATCAGCAACAGCAGCGGTTGTTTCTTGAAGTCCATTATAACGATGCCTATCACGCCCTTAACGCCAAAATTCGCCAAGCACTGCCCGAGAATGTGCGCACCTGGACCCACTGGGCTTATAATGCTGGTAACCTGACTAATCCCAATCCTACTCAAGGACAATATCAGGGTGAGGGCAACGGCAGAGGTGCAAAACCTGGCGAGCGCCCGACTACTGGCGGCGGCGATGGGCCCGGAGACAATACCTCGGGGAGCAATACCTTGGGAGACAATGGCTTGGCAGAAAATGGACCCGGGGCAGGGGGCGGTCAGCAAACTTCTGGTGCGGGTAATGGTCAGGCCGGTACTGACAATGGTCAGCAACCATCTGGTTCGGGTGGTGATCCCACTGATATGGCCAATGCTTCGCCTGGTGCTGACTCTGATGAGTTAACCATAGGGCGAGAAGGCGTAAGTGATGGCTTACTTACACCACCAACCAATGGTGCCAATGCCGACAATGCGGCTGGCTCAGCGCTGGATGGTAAACCTGGCGGGACCAGTTGGCCGCGCAAAAACCTTAAGCAAAAAGCCACCAGTAAGCGCGATAGCGCCGAGGCTCAACGCAAGTCAGATGCGATTCAAAAGCAGGTGACCGAACAGCTCAATCGTCACCGTGATGAGCAGCAATTTATTAAACGTTTTTTGGCTCCGGCGCGCTCAGACCGAGTGCCTAAACCACAAGACCAGACAGAAAAACCTGAGCTGAACGTCGAGCAAAAAAACCTTAAAACCAAACCGAAAAAACGCTTGAACGATGGCCAAAGTCCAGCGGATGAGGGCAAAAAACGTCGTTCTGGCAAATCGCCTAATCAACCGGGGGATGAAAACAGCCAAACTGAATCGCAACGCCAGGGGCAGCAAACCACGCCTGAGGCAGAAGAAGCCAGCAAACATATCCAGAAAAATGTCTATTTGGCGATCCCCATGTATTCGCCGATTTATCAATTTATGCTGGATGTACAGGTGCCCGGTTACCAGTCTGAGCGTTATTATTTGGATGGGGTTGGGTTTAAGTTATTGCCTTCTCCTAGCAGTGATAGCACCGCGGGTTTTGAGGTGAAATTAATCCGTGGCGATTATATTATGCCCATAGACGCTACCTTAACGACACCTTTAACTACACCCTCAACGGCAACGGCAACGACGCCGGCATGGCATCAAGTCAAAATCATGAAAGTTCAGCAAACCGACCAACCGCAAACGGGCTGGTTATTTGGTTACCGCCTCGGTGAGGTATTTATGATGCCTGTTTATCAAAATGCCATTCATGCCCAGACAGATACTGGCACCAAGTATCGTTTTAAACCCTCAGTTAGTGATGACTTACTATCGCCAAAAACTCTGACTCCTAAGGGGGATGAATGAGTTCATCACTAAAGGCTTTATTGAAATCGCCAAAAATGCCAGCGGCAGCGAGTATGTTGGTATTGTTGTTGATACTCTTGTTGGCCATGGTGCGGCAATTTGGCTATACCCTAGATGATATGGTTTATTTTGCCGCCACCGAGCGCGAACTGGGTGGAGAGTCAGACCCATTGCTCGATACCTTAAGGCAACAAGAGACCCTGAATATTGATGATGTGCTGGGGTTGTTACCACAACAGCAAGAATTCACCCCGCAAAAACGGTTGTTTGTCAGTCGTTATGAAGTGACCAATACGCAATATCGCGCCTTTATTCGTTGGTTACAGCGAAACCCCACTGCGGTGGCAGATGTCGCCGATGTCGGCATTGACCAGAACCACCAATTCAACCCTACTTCTTTGCGTGATATCAAATATAACCATGCCAAGCAGCCAATCATTAACCTTGATTGGTATGACGCCGATGCGTTTTGCCGTTTTATCAATATGCGGTTGCCGACGGCCAGCGAGTTTGAGGCGATATTTACCCTTGAAGCCGGTTCGCAAGCTGAGCGACAAACGCCTGTCGTTGCAGGTGTAGGTGTGGTTGCCAGTGAGCTTGAAGGTAAGGAAGTCATCCCGCATCAGGTCGGTAGCGACTCAACCGGGCGGGGTATTTTCTTTGATATCATCGGCAATGTGATGGAGTGGGTTCAACCTGAAAATGGCCAGCATTTTTTGATGGGCCACTCTTATAAGCAGTCTGCTCAGCAAAGCAGTAAAGATACGCTTTACCCATGGCAACGTCATCATGCCAGTGCTAATGATTTTGCCAATGATTTTGGTGTGCGTTGTGTCTATGAAGCCCCGACGCTCAATTTTAAACTTAACCCGAGAAAACCACCGATAGCGTCTAAAGACGGGGTGAATTGCTGGAACACCCTCGCGCATGTTGGCCCGACTGGCTTTGACCTTATTCATAAGCGCACGCGTACCGCGGCTAATCCTAGTGTGGTGCAGATACCGGTGACCGCTTTGCCGCCACAACTGTGCGAATTGCCGATCAAATCTTATCAATTAGGGCCGCCAGAGACGGTCAATACCGTGGATGTGATCCATCAATATCCGGCAGGGTATGCCTTTTATTTATTAGGGCGTAAGCCACAACCAACTAAGCTGGCGGCATTTTGGCTCGATAGCCGCGAGGTGTCGGTAAACCAGTTTAGTGAATTTATGGCGCTGTCTGGTTCGGTGAAAAAGCTTTACGCCCATCCTGAAGAACCTCACCATGCGCCACATATACCGTTGAACTGGCCGCAGCAATGGCAGCAACACAATAAAAACACACCTGTGATTGGTGCTGATTGGTGGAGTGCGTTTGCTTATTGCAGCTGGCAGAATAAACGTTTGCCGTTTGCGACCGAATGGGAAAGTGCCGCTCGCAGCAGTGATGACCGAATGTATGCTTGGGGCAGCCTTGAGCTTAAGAGCAGCAGCCTTGAGCATCAGGATAACAGCCTTGAGCCTAAGGATAACAGCCCTGAAGGCATTACTGGCCTGACCCGTACTGTCAGCGAGTGGACCGCCAGCCTGATGGCTGGTAGTGATGCCGCGGTGGTTAAAGGTGGCAGTGGTTTTTATGACTGGCGGGTATTTGGCCGGGCTTATGTTGAATTGAAGTTACCGCGTAATATTCGTTCCTCTGCGGTGGGGTTTCGGTGTGCTCGTGAGGGCTAGCTTTTTTTAATGTAACTGTTCAGCGTGCTTAGATTTCGCTTCAGAACAAGGCATTGTCGCACGGAAAATAGGCGCATATAGATCATATGTAACTGTTTGAGTACGACAATAACGCTGTTATGGTGTGAAAGATGAGTGCGCTGAATCGTTACTAATTCCAGTACTTCCAACCTTGGAGGTAATACTTCATCACTTCGGGTTGGTCTAAAGAGCTGACTTTAACGTCTATTGCGGCAATATCTTTGTCGAAATGAAAATAATGCTGCCAGTTATCGTGGCTGACAAAACGATGATTCATCTGTTGCTGCTCTTTTAGCCATTCTTTAGGTAAAGAGCTTGGCGCTTGGGCGTGTTTAGTGGCGATAATAAAACCCCATTCACCAAACGATGGCACATTAATATGATAAGGCAATACTTGCTGGTAACCCGCCGCTGTAAGACTGTTTCGAATCGACCAAAAGGCTTTTCTGGCATAAATCGGACTGGTGGCTTGGGTGACCATCACCCCCTGGTGGGTCAGATGGCGTTTCACCAACTGATAAAACTCCTTGCTGTAGAATCTCGCCAATGCGGTGCTTTTGGGATCTGGCAAATCGATGATAATAAAATCGTAAAAGTTGCCGGTATCTCTATCTAGAAAGGCAAAAGCATCCTGATGAACCAGCTTAACCTTAGGGTCGAGCAAGCTGCTTTGATTGAGCGCTAACAAGTTGGGATTAGTCTTCGCCAATTGAGTGATGGCTGGGTCTAGGTCAACAATGGTAATCGATTCAATGCTCGGGTATTTCAACAACTCTCTGGTGGCGAGACCGTCTCCAGCACCTAGCAGTAATACCTTGCCTGGCCGGGGCAGATAATGCATCGGCACATGTACTAAGGCTTCGTGATAGCGATATTCATCCATCGCCGAAAATTGTAAATTGCCGTTTAAAAACAATCGGGTATCCTGTTTGTATCGGGTTAAGACAATATTCTGATAGGGGGTTTGTTGCTGATAAATAATCCGGTCGGTGTAAAGCTGATTACTCCAGCGCTGAATAAACGACTCTGAGAAAATAAACAACACCGCCAAAATCAGCCCGGTGAATATCCAGTAAAACTGCAATATACGGGCTTTTTTTAAGCCGATGGTAGGGGCAAAACACCATAATGTTGCCATGGCGATGGTTAAGTTCATCAGCCCAAAGGCCACCGAACTGCGAAATACCCCCATAAACGGCAGCAATACAAAGGGAAATAACAAGGTGGCGATCAGTGCGCCGAAATAATCAATTGACATAATATTGGAAATATTCATTTTCAACTGATAATAACCCGACATTAAACGGCTTAATAGAGGGATTTCGAGGCCGATTAAACAGCCTAAGACAAAGGTGAGCAGCAAAGAATAAAACTGATAATATTCGGTGGTAGAGAAGACAATATAGAGGATGGGCACGCTGGCGCCGCCAAGCAGGGCCAGTACGATTTCGGCGAGAATAAACTGGCCTAATAACTTTTCATCGCTAATCAGCCGTGAACAATAAGACCCGACGCCCATGGCGGCCATATAAATGCCAATGGTCAGCGAAAACTGGGTGATGCTGTCACCGAGAAAATAAGAAGACGTGGTGGCAATCAGCAGTTCGTAGATAATCGAACATAATCCGGCGATAAACACCGAAAAAATTAGTACCGGGACTTCTTTTTTCGACTCAGCTTTTGTAGGATTAGCCGATGGTGAAGCGTTTAATTCACTATTTTCCGCCACGAACACCGCCGCCACGATGGCCCGGACCGCCAGTGCTACCCTCGCGTACACTTTGACCGGCATAAATATAATAAGCGCCGCCAGAATAGAAGGTCGAAGGTTCGTTCTCTGCCCCGCCATAACCGAGGTAACCCCAGCCTTTGCTCGACAAGAACAGCGCAATGATAAAAAATAGTGCCAGTGTGACCGCTAACGTCACCACGACTTTACCACCTTGTTGCTTTTTCATTCGTCACTCTCCCCTAATTTATCTCGAAATCGGTATAGCAATAGAAAACTACCCAGTACTAGGGCTGCCCATTTTAGCAGCCAAAGTGCGACATCACTGCCCCGTTGTTGCTCTATGGTGATCATATACCGTTGTCTGTCATCCAGCGTCATATTGCTTTGCGCGCTGATTGAAAGATAATACTGACCTGCCTTTTCGAAGTGCATTCGCATTTCAACGTCGTTTTTGCTTTCGTCCCAGTGCCCTTCGTCATAACCGGTTTCGCGCCACAGTTCGTCGCCAAAACCAAACACATATTGTTTGTTCGCATCAAGCACTTCGATATCCACGGCGTTCCATGCCCCAACCTGGAGCGGGTATTGACTTACGTTAATTTGATAGCTTGATTTGGCCTCATCGACGGTAAAAGGGCCATAAATGCCGCCGTTTAGTGGCAAACCGCCATAGGTGGGGGCGTAACCACTGGTAAAAAATATCTGTGCCAGCCAGCATAACAAACTAAAACTGAGCAGAAGTAAACCCGATTGGGCAAATGTCTTATTGCTTTGCTGTTCAGCGAGCTGTTCTTTAATCTGTTGGTTATTTAGGAATGAATTGAGATCCGGGTTTTCAAATTCTTGTTGGTTTTTGTTGATGGCTTTTTGATTGTTTAATTTGGCTTGGCGTGCTTTTTCGATATTCTTGCTCGCCGTACTGCTATTTTTTTTGCCTGTTTTTTTACTGTCCATGTCGCCCCCTAAATTAAAAAATAAACAACGATGGAGAAGCCAATGGTGCCAGCAAATTCTAACAGCCCGGCACCGACATTTTGGTGTTCAGAGATTTCTTGATTTAAATCGACACCCGGAATAATCAGTTTATCGAATACCAGCCGGAAAATCGGCAGCAGTATAAAGGCCACCAGCGAATATTCGAGCAATTGCCATCCGGTGGTTTGCCACGAGACAAAATAGCCAGAAACCCCTTTGGACAGCAGAATACCGACGCCGATTAAAGAGCCGCTAAAAGCGATACCCGCAGCGACATTACCTTGTTCTATTTCGTGGTGAATATCAAAAGGGGTGATTTTATTATAGACGTAAGTCATGCCGACCATGGCCAGTTGAGCCACCGCAAACAATACCAGCGCAGTGAGTAAACTGCCGCCTTCGCCGTGAATGGCGGCGGCGATAATCAGCGCCGAGGCGATATAGGACCCGGCTTGTACGCTGCCAGTGCCAACATTCTGTTGGTCGATGACCTCGGTGATATTATGGAATTTATACAAAATCAGCCGATTATTGATGCCCCTGGCGACATTGAGCAAAATAATGCCCAGCACACTGTAACCGCTGACTTTGAGCAAGTCGGCGATGAAACCTTCAGAGGGGCCGAGTAATGCGCCGATATAAATAATGGTGATGGCCAGGGTATAGCCTAAATAGGACGTGGCCAGCGCAAGGTTTTGCAAGCTGATGATTTGCTCGTCGATACTATACGGCGTCACTTCATCGTTGATCCACTTGCCCAGTTTCAGCGCCAGCAAATACAGAATGATAAATGTAGTATTAGAATATAACGTCACCCAGAGGGTATTGTAGTCAATATCCACTTTGTTCTCCTGCCTTAGTATTGTTGGCAATGGTTAATGGTTAGGTCGTGGTTAAGAGTATAGTTGAGTATGTTGAATAGCTGATTGAAAATACTAACAAAATTGTGCGGGGGAAGCTATGAGGTTTTTTTGTTGGGTGGTGTACCACCTTGTTGAATCACTCCGTAGGATGGCGTAGAGCGTAGCGAAACCCATCTGAATATGGCAATAAATGATGGGTTTCGCTACGCTCTACCCATCCTACGGTCAACGATAAAAAAGTGACTGTTACCCTTACCGCCCACCTTTCTTACCTGCCTCTTTACGAACCTGCTTAATGTATTTAATTTGTGCGTTCACTATGGCGGTGGGGTCTGGGTTACCGGGTAAAGGATAATCTTTGCTATTAAAGTCTCCGAGTTGTGGATTGTCGAGCAGCTTAAATTGATGCTGCCAGTAACGGTAATGATGTTTTACCGTCAGCGGCAAACCTTGCTGGTAAATGGTGGTGAAATCCGGGTGTTGTTGCTGTTGTAAAAAGCGGGCGTAATAATAATGGCCTTGCATATAATAAAATTTAATATGAAACAGGGCGGGTAACGCCTCTTGGTAATGGTTAATAATGGTGTCTGTATTGGTTTGGCTTTGCTTTTGCTCATGTTCTGCGGCAAAGGCGGTCATTAGCTCTATCAGGCCACGGGTAAATGGGTTGACACTCACCAGTTGGTTAATTTGTTCTTGGGGTAATGGGGCTAAACGGGCGCGGATATAACTGAGTTCGACTTTCTGTATGTGGGTGGTGGCATGTAACCGAGATATTGCATGGTCAATTGCCGTAATTGTTGCTTTGTTTTGAATAATTAAAGCTTCAAAAGACGATAAATTTGGTTGTACTACAGTCAGTAATTCGGGGTAAATCAATCCTAATTGGGAATATTCAGCAGGATAGTGAGGTTGCTTATACGATTGGCGCTTTATTCTATGTTTTATTCCTTTAAGACATTCCCCTTCCATCTGATAGATTGTTATGGCGAAATTATTGATTAATAGTTCTGCAGCTGTTTTATTGCCAAGTTGTTGTAACTGTTGCAAAGGTATCA
>JBLGCB010000235.1:0-10431 GCA_047617105.1 Phenylobacterium sp.
CTATGGTGTGTGGATGCTCAGGCCCTAATCCCTCTAAGTGCGTGTTCAGACCTTTTTGCTTGAAGTTTAGTGCTTGTTGATGCTGGCCCACTTTTTCATAGCTACTGCCGATATTATGATAACAGCTCGCGATATCAGGGTGTGTTTCATCAAGTAGTTCAAGCCATAAAGCTAAGGCTTGGTGTTTAAATTGCAATGCTTTTTGATGCTGTCCTAAATAATAATAAGATGTTCCGATATTGTTTTAGCTGACGGCAACCGAAAGATGTTTTTCTCCAAGCAATTCAAGCCATAGTAATAGGGCTTTTTGTTTATATTCCAATGCTTTTTGATGTTGGTCTAAGCAACTATAACTTCCGCCGATATTGTTATAGCTGGTGGCAACTGAAGGATGTTTTTCTCCAAGTAGTTCAAGCCACAATTTTAGGGCTTTTTGTTTAAATTCCAATGCTTTTTGATGCTGACTTAAACGACCATAAGTTGAGCCGATATTGTTATAGCTGGTAGCAATACTAAGATGTTCTTCACCCAATAGTTTAAAACGTAAATCCAAAGCTTTTTGTTCGATAACCAGTGCTTCTCTATATTGACCCAACTGATAATGGCTATTGCCAATATTTTCGTAACAATCGGCGATATCAACATGTTTTTCACCGCGTAGCCCCAGCCTTAATGCCAGCGCTTGTCGTTTATGTGCTAAAGCTTTTTTATAGTGACCCAACTGACCGACAATACTCCCCAAATCATTGGTAACATTCGCCCTGATGGCCTTATCATTTTCTATTCTATTATCATCAAGATAGTGTAATGCCTGTAATAACAGGGTTTCGCTCGCCTTATAGTTTCCCCAATGCTTGGATGGATAAGACTGCAACCAAATCAAACTACTACACTGTGGCCAATGATACATTTGTGCCAACTTAGTCCAGCCTTTTAAATGGTCCATTTCAGCTTCAAAACCAGCCAATTCATTAAACTCTGTCCTGCGCTGTGCAAACCAATCCACCATACGCTGACAAATCAACTCACCCCATTCAACCAGTCCATCTAGCGGCAAAGTATCGCGCTGAATTTGCCGCAACAGGCGATGAATACCATAACGTTGATGATCATCACTTTTGGTCAGCAATTTCAGCTCAACCCCAAATGCCAAAGGTTCAAACAACTCACTTTCTGCCACCTCAAGCAATGCAGCCAGCAACGATAAACCCATATTGGCTGGGGCACTCCAGCTGAGCAGTTGCAAAATGTCTTTTAACAGCGGTGCCTGGCTCACCTGTGAATCGGTGATTTGTAAGGTCAAATACAAATCGCGCTCATGGTTAGTAAAACCCGCATAATGTTTGCCCGCCAAAGCCAGTTTGAGGTTATCTGCCAGCAACTGCTGGTATTGAACAAACGAAATGGCCGATAGGTGTTTTAAATAAGCGCCCGCAATTTCAAGGGCTAATGGTAAGTGACCTAGTGTGGTAACAATAGTTTTGGCCGCCGCTAATTCAGTGTCAGATTGCTGTAATGGCTCACGGCAAGCTTCTTTAAACAATAATTCCAGAGATTGTTCAGGGGTTAATAATTCTAGCTGAATCGGGGTAAATCCCAGTTGGTCAGTGCGACTGGTGATTAACAGATGGGGGAATACATTAACCTCAGGCAAGTAATCATTGATTTGCTCAAGTTCATCAACATTGTCAAAAATGATCAAACAGTCAGAAGTATTCTTTAACCGTCGCAGCGCAATGGCCAAAATATCTTTATGTTCTGAGTGAGGCGAAATCCATTGTGCTTTGGTCGCCAGCTGAATCAACTGAGTGCTGATGTATTGATCTGCCACTAACCAGATCACGCCTTTAGGGTAATGACGCTGATAGCGATAGGCATATTCCACCGCCAATTGGGTTTTACCCAAACCGCCCATGCCTCTGAACGCCGCTGCATGGCCTATGTTGGTGCGGGTACCTGATGCCAACTGTTGACGCAAGGTGAGCAATACTTCTTCTCGACCCACCACACCATCGCCTTTTTCGCGATAAGGCACGTTAAATACGTTGTTGTCCATTGAAAATCGGGTTTCGGTGATGGGTTCTAGTTTGGCTTCAATGGCGATTTGTTCTACTGTTTCACTGACGTCATCAACACAAGCAGCCAATTGTGTCAGCACATCGGGCAAATCTTTATGGTCCTGATAGGTGATAACCTTTAGGGGCAATTTAAGGGCATCAATGCTTTGTTGTTGGTTTTCTCTGACCAATACGTAATGTTTTGGGGTATTGCCATCAAAGAGTGTATTCATCAGTTTGAGTTGCTGAGAAAACACTTCATCGGCAAAACTAAAGCCAATAAACAGCAAAGTTCGGGTAGCCAAAAAAATCTTTAAACTGGCCAATGCGGCTTGGTATTGCGAAGCCTCAATATCATCACCATAAAGGGTTTGATAACCATCGGGGGTCAAAATAAGTTTGGTTATATTGCTGATGCGACCATGCAGATGCCACACGGTAGGGCGGGTCACGGGTTTGGTCAGGGCCTGTTGTTGTTCATAACTGGCTTCTATTTCCCACTGGGTCAGGTCATCCCGGCCAACGGCGGGACAACTCCAGTCCAATACTTTGTCATAGTTGGTGGTGATCACCAGTTGGCTACCCAACTGCCAAATTTTTTCGGCGGTGGTTAAGCTGTTGCTATCACATTGACTTCTAGATACATCAATTTGCTGTCGTAAAAAGTCATTCCACTGATGGGTGCCCAATGCCTCTTTGGCTTCTTTTGCCGCTTCAAGATAAGCGTTTTCTTTGTTGCGTTTGAGCAACAGTTCAATCATCTCGGCAGAATCAGTGTCTTGCTCGGCACTGAGTTTTTTGGCCACATTTAACAGCAACTGCCGCCAACTGGGGAATAACGCCTTGCCAGTGTCTTTGTCTAATACCGACATCGACACACCAGCGCCAACAAAAGGCACCAGTTCGCGATTTTGCAGCGCTTGCTTTAACGTATCAGGAATTTTTACAGCAACCATAACCATGGGTTTACCTTATTTTTCATTGCCCGATAGTATACAGCTTAAATTCTTGGTACCAAAGTCTCATCTGTGATGGTTTTAAAACTGGCGACGCCTGCCAGTTTTTCAAGTGGCAAGCCCCCCGTTCAATATAGATTGGACCATCAGCGCCTTTAAGCTGCGCCGATGTAGATATCAGTGCCCTCTGTTAGCGTTAATCCATAAGTTGACAACTCGCCAGGACCGTTTTTAAATTGTGCTTTGATCCAACCAGTGCCAAGGTGCCAAGTGACTGCCGATAAAATTCTTGGCCGATCGGCTTCTTCTCCAGCACCGCGTAGTAACGCATACTTGAGAAAAGAGTAACCAATGTGCTCATTATCATTGAGCTGGGATTGTTCGGCTGTCACTTCATAGGGTTGGAGATTCAATAGGGCTGTCGTTACTCCACTGACGCCTTTATCCAATAAGCGCTTGAAACCTTTATCGGCCGTTAAGACGGGGCCGTCACTGCTCACTTTATTAAATTTTCCTGCCATAATACGCACTTCACAAGTTGAAGAGCCCCCTTGTTGGTTAACAAAAGGCCCAGAGAGATAAAATTGACAGTAGTTACTGCCACCCAGTACATAACTGGGCATTGCGTAACAGTGGCCAGTTAATACGATAAGACCATTGCCATAACCGTAAACACACATGCCGCCTTGATCATGCAGGTAAGTACCATTGCCCCAAAATACCGTGTTATTGCCGTGCATATGAATCAGAGAGCTTTGATCTATGACTTTGAAATGAGTGTGGGCGGGAAATGTTGGCAATGATGCGGTCAGGTTTTTAAAGATCATTGGACTGCCATTTTCAGACGTGCCGCCTCTTGCACCATTGGCATAACAGGCTCTGTCAGTGCGAACATTGCCACCTAAACCGGTGACGGATGAATCTGGTCCGGTGATAATTAATGTTGCGCCGATAGGCATCGATACCAGGGTATTCCAGTGCCTTTCTTGGCCATCAGCGGCCCATTGTATGGTGATATGTTTGTTACCGGAAGCAAAAGCATCAACCACTAATTGACCCGCATCATCTTCGGGGGTTATGTTCAGCACGGCGCTTGGCTGTTGTTGAATACCAATATGCGCTCGGCTTATTTGTGCAGTTGCTGCTTTAACAACATCGCTGGCATCGGTTTCAAACTGGGTAACCCGTTGATCAATTTGGCTTATTTTGCCTGATACTTGCTGGGTCAAACTATCGGCTGCTTGGGCTACTGTTGCTAAACTTTGAGTGATGGACATGGTTTCTCCTGATTTTTAAAGTCACTTATATGAGTTCTATATTAAAATATAAAATTATTATAGTTCGATTGTGTTTTTTAATTGCCCAATCGTTCAAGTATTTATGGTTTTGGTATGCTATATAAATATTTAATCCATTGCAATGGCAGTTGTTTTATTTTTACACATCTTGTGTGGTGTATTAGTTTTGCTATTTGTTATTTAAGTTTTAAAATAATGGTTTTTTAAGCTGGGTTTATTAAAAAAGGTGAGATTCAGAGCGAGTGTTTACAGCGGTAAGAATGCCCAGAGGCACACCGCTTTATGAGGGGTTGGGTATTGTTTGTAATAATTACGGGGGTAAAATGTGCTGGCTACCTTGCAGCGAGTGATATGTGCGGGTAGTAGCACTAAGTTTGTCGTTAATTCAGATCAATAATCTTCTTTAAACTTCTGTTTAATAAAATCACAAAAAGCCTGCACCCGAGAAGTTCTGTGCATCAATAGGTGGGTGACCAGCCATAAATCAGAATGCCATTCGTCCCAGTCGTCCAGCACTTTAACCAAATTCGGGTCGGAATCGCCAACCTTATAGGTGTTCACGCCCATGCCAATGCCCATAAGTACGGCCTGATGTGCCTGATGTAAGTCGGTAGTGCGAAAAATGATATTCTCGTTAGGGATATTCGCTTCTATCCAGCGGCTAAAGGGGGCCGCTGAATCAGGCATTCCCGAGACAAATTTATGATTGACCAAATCGGCCTTGTCTTTGGGTAACCCCTCACGACGAATATAGTCTTTGGAGGCATACAAACCAAATTCCATATTCAATAACTTTTGTGCAATGTAGTCAGGCTCAGTGGGCTGTTTACCTGGGCGCAGGGCTATGTGTGCCTCACCGTAATCTAGCCGCAGCTTGCGCTGGTCAAGCAATATTTCGAGTCGCAGCTGTGGATATAAGCGTTGAAACTCGGCCAGCCAAGGAGTGATGATATCCACTAAACCGCTGACGGTGGTGATCACCAAAGCACCGCTGATTTGCTGGTCGGTGCCTTGTAAATAACCAGTGAGTTTATCGACTTGCTCGTTGATGCCGCCAGCCACCTGTAATAGTGCCTGGCCCGCTTCGGTGGGCCGATATCCGCGGGCATGACGATGGAATAAGCGGGTATTTAACCGCGCTTCGAGGGCATTGATGCGTCTTAACACGGTTGAATGATGGACATTAAGCGCTACCGCTGCCGCCGATAACGTGCCCCGTTGCGCCACTTCAAAAGCGACACGAATATCATCCCAGCGTTCGAGTTGTGTTTTCATGCACATTAGTTTTACGCAAAAGGCAGTTTAATGCAAGTACGCACAGTGATATTATTCTTGCCATCAACAGCGCGGTAAGAAGTGAAACGTGCTGAATTCAACAATTTGAGGAATGAAATCATGTCAACATCAGTCGCTAAAGCCACTATCACCGCCACCGCCACTACCACCGCCCCTAAAATCGTTGCTATCGCTGGCAGCTTACGTCAGGCTTCATTCAACGCCGTGTTGGCCAAAATCGCCGGAAAATCCGCGCTGTTAGCGGGCGCAGAGGTTGAAGTGTTAAATTTGGCCGATTATGATATTCCGTTATTTAATGAAGATTTAGAAAAGCAGCCAACACCAGCAGGTGTGCAGCTATTAAAAGACAAAATTCGTCAAGCGGATGGCATCTTGGCGGTGAGTCCTGAATATAACGGTTCGATTAGCGGCGTATTTAAAAATGCCTTAGATTGGATGTCACGCACAGAAGCTGATCAAAAACCTGCCTTCAGAGATACCACGGTAGCGTTGTTAGCGACTTCTCCGGGCGGATTGGGCGGATTACGTGGCTTAAACCATGTCCGTGATATTTTTGTCGGCATGGGGTCCTTGGTACTAAGTAATCAAGTGGCCATCCCCAGCGCGTACCAGGCGTTTAACGAAGCAGGCCAGTTGAATGATGAAGGTGTTGCTGGCAGAGTTGACAGTTTGGCGAAAGAGTTGGTAGAGACTGCCATAAAGTTGATGGCATAAAGTTACATTTTTAGTAACTGTTCAGCGTGCTTAGATTTCGCTTCAGGACAAGGCATTTTCGCACGGAAAATAGGCGCATATAAGCATATGTAACTGTTTGAGTACGAAAATAACGCCGTTATGGTGCGAAAGATGAGTGCGCTGAATAGTTACACTTTTTATTGGCCTTTTTCTGGGTTATAGATTAGTTTAAAGGGATAAATCCTTTAAATGCCAATTAGATAGAATTATGTCAACCTCAGCTACTATTTCTCCGGATACTTCACATGTGCTGTCGCAAGTGACCAATAAGGTTCTTGCGATCACTTTCAATCGACCTGATAAAAAACACGCCCTAACGCTGCAAATGTATCGTCAACTCGCCACCCTGTTGATTGATGCTGGTGGTAATGACGAGATAAGCGTGGTCACCATCACGGGTGGTCAGGATTGTTTTTCGGCGGGCAATGATTTACGTGATTTTTTGTCGGCGGGTTTGCTTGACGACGCTCATCCGGTGGTTCAGTTTTTACAGGTGATAGCGGCGTTTGAAAAGCCGATTATTGCGGGTGTATCGGGTTATGCGGTGGGTATCGGCACCACTTTGTTGATGCATTGTGATTTGGTGTATGCCACTGATGCGGCGAAATTTCGTTTACCGTTTGTGCCATTAGGGTTATGTCCAGAAGGTGGTTCTAGCCTGATATTACCGGGTATGATGGGCCATCAAAAAGCGGCAGAGTTACTGATGTTTGGCGAGTTTTTTAGCCCTGCGACAGCATTGGGGTGTGGATTAATTAACGATATCATTAATGACCAACCCATCGAACAATATATTGCTGGGCGGGCCGAACAATTAAGCCAGCTGCCAACAGAATCAGTGCTTGAAACCAAACGATTGTTAAAACACAATCATACTCAAGTGATTGAAACCATAGACGAAGAAATCATTGCCTTTAGCCGTTTAATGCACTCCGATGAGTGCCAGGCAATTATTAAGAAGGTTTTGGGGTAGGAGGGGGCGACATTTCGATGGTCCGACATTTCGGCAACCCATCAAGGTTGCCGAAGCCCTTGGTTTTGATGGGTTTCACCCATCCTACAGCAGCTTGCTGCATCCTCTAAAAGCCCCAAGACCCGAGCCTTAGCGAGGAGAGTGGGGATTTTATTTTACCATTTCTTTTTCGGCGCAAACAGCATGTCCAAATCGTCCTGGCTTTCTTTTTCTTTGTCTTTGGCATCCTTGGCATTGGCAGATTTCAATTCTGAGGTGATTTCGTCCAAGTGCTGGGTCACTTCCGCTAATTTACTGGTGATAAAATCATCGGAATAACTTTGACCTTCCAACGTGGCCAAGGCTTTTTCAAGATACTGACGGGCTGAGCCGAGCATATTGGAGTTTTTCGCTTTTACCCCACGTTTAACTTGGCTTTCGACATTGATTTGCAATTGTATAGATTCAAGTCGGCGGTCTTCACCCATAAAAATTTGTGAATCGACATTACCTTTGGCATGTTCAGAGCGTAATACGATACGTAATTTTTTAATGCCTTGTACGACATTGATGATTTGCGCTTCGTTATCAGGGATGACAATCGCTTCTTCGGGGCTTTTGTCATTGGGATCTTCACTGTCAAGGTGTTCCTGAGCTTGTTTCAGCCGAGATTTCACTTCTCTAGAGCTGGGCGCTAACTCAAGCATTTCTTTTAACGCGTTGTGGATTCTTTTATGTAACACCGTGGTGAGCTTACGAGAAACCGGTACGTTGCCAGCATTCATCAGCACTTCTTCGGTTTCTTCAATCACAGCCTTGTACTTAGCTAACTGCTGACGACGTTCTGTTTCGGCTTTTTCTCTATGTTGCTGCATTGCATTCACTACGACAGCGATAATCGCCAGCGCTATGATTAGGATAATTACTATCGTGAAGATCATCACAACTCCATTTATTTTTTAATTATTTCAGTTGATTGCGGACTGTAAGGCTCAGCCATTGCTTATACTACTGAATTTAAATGCATTAGGGTAGTACTAAGGTGAAAACACTGCCACCATCGTTATCATCATTGGCCAGTTTTATATGACCAGCGTTGTTTTTGTTCTGATGTGCATTCGCAATCAGACGCGCAAAAAATAATCCTAACCCGGTTCTGTCACTGCTTAAATCCAATTCTTGCATCGATATATCTGTGCTTTGTAGCATGTGTTCAGGATAACCACTGCCATTGTCCTTTATTACTACCACTAATTGTTGCCCGCTTGAGCCACTAAGTAAATCAACATCCTGCTGCTGACTTGGCTTAGCGGTGTCTTCTATGCTGACAATATCTGCACTAATCGTGATGGTATCTTTAGTGTAGCGCAAGGCATTAACAAATACATCATTGAGCAGGTTGCCAATTAAATTATCGTCAAAAAACCAGATTAATTCTGGGTCTATGTTGGTTTCGATGGTGATGTTTTTGTTGTCACTGTAAAATTTATTTTTACAGATCAGTTCATCAACAATGTCTTCAAGGTAATGTTCTTCAATCATCACTGGCAGTTGGTCTTTCTCTGCCCGATAGAGTGAGAGCATTTGCAACAAGTTGGTATTTAACCGTGAAGCTTCGTAATGAATCTTCGCCAGCTCGGTGGATTTTTGTGGGTTTTGTTCTTTGGCTTCAATGTCGCTTAAAGTATCAATGGAGTGAATCAACATACATAATGAATTCTTCATATCGTGAACAGCACATGCCAGTACAGAAGAAAAGTCGAGTGCCATCTGCTGATTGTCTGGTGTGGCTGGAGCCGTGGCATCAGGCGAGTCTGAGCTATTGTTGTTGGTCATCTGTGGGTTATCCGCCGCGATTTTTGATAAGTTGATCATCTGACTGGTGAGGATTTACCGTAGTCAGCTGGGATTTTATGTTATTAAACAATAATTTAAAGTGGGTGGTGCGTTGATCTGAAATATCGAGTAATTTATAGGTTTGGGTAAACATGGCCAATAGTTCTGGAAAGTCGTTTTTGATTGAATGTTGATTAATCAATTTGACCATCACCTGCATCAGATTCAAGGTGATGTTAACATTATCACGAGCATTGAGGTATGCGGTTTTAAACGATAAAAATGCGGTTTCAAAGTCTTGCTCACGAAATTTACTCATGCCCTGGCGGTTAAATGTGCGGGCCTTGTCTATGTCTTCAGTCGAGTTTTGGTGAGCGCTATGGCGACAGTTTTGCTCAAACAAGGTATTAATGAGCGGATGATCAGAGCAAACCTTGTGGGCGAACTCAATTTCATCGAGTAAAAAAGGTTTTAGGTTGTCAGGCAATTGTGTCAGTTGGTCAATGGCTTGCTGGATTTTTATGTCGCCATCAATTTCACGCCCGGTCATTAAATCATACACCGCGTGATGAATACTGGTGGCAATGTCCAGTTGAATATTGGCCTGGAACTCCTGTTGCATCACCTTGAGCAGCCGGGCCAGTTCAGCAGGGGCACGGCGGCTTTGCTGTCCCATGTTGCGGCCGTGGATCAGGCTTAGTATCTGGGCTAACTTAAGATAATCATCCGGTTGTTTTTGCGATAAATGTTTGGTTAAGCTGATCACTTTACGCAGTGCCGTTAAGGCACTATCGTAATCATGGTAACGGGTGGCCAGTATCGCGGTGGTTCTTTGTCGATAAGGTGAGTTGGGGCTGATGGCGACGGCTTGTTGCAATACCCGATAGGCATCTTCGTACTCACCAATGGCCAATAACGACTCTGCTTTTTGGTCATAAGCCTCTAAAGCATAGCGATTACCTTCAATAATAAGGTCATAATCGGCAATGGCTTCGATATACAAACTGCGGTGAACCTTACAGCGGGCACGTCCGAGTAGCGCCCAGCTGATTTCTCTTGACGCTAAAAATTGTTCGTATATCTTCTGCGCGCTATGGGGTTGGCCTAAGCGTAACAAGCAGTCTGCTTTAATCCGGTAGCAGGTGCTGCCATATTTGTTTTTGGCCTTAATCAGTTGGTCACAGTAATTGATGGCTTTGCGATAATCATGATTATTCAAACATTGATAAATGGGTTTTATCGCGTCTTTTTTAACAAAGGCTCGGTCGAGTCGTTTTTTTTGGGTTTCTTTGGTGATAGGT
>JBLGCB010000236.1:0-10416 GCA_047617105.1 Phenylobacterium sp.
TCAACCATCGTCCCAGAAAAACCTTAAATTATAGAACACCTCATGCGGTGTTTTTTAGTGAACCTGAACGCAAAGCCGCATGAGTATTGGGATTGCACTTATTACTTGAATCTAAGATTTAAAACCTGTCGATTAGTTCTTTTTAACCTCCAAATAAGCGCTTTTTTAGATCCACAAAAGCTCCTTTTGCTTATATAATGGCGGTATCTGCTTGTTTTACTGTATAAAAATCAATATGAATCCAATCTTAGCGCCAGCCATCAGCCAGCCGTGTCAATTTGCCGATTGGCAGTTTGATCCGAGTGATGGACAGCTAAATTGCGCCAATACCCACGACAGTGACAATAAAAAGAGTGTTCGCTTGCAACCTAGGTTGTCGACCTTGTTGGCGGTGATGCTCGCCAATGTCGATGTGGTATTACCACGAGAAGCGCTGATTGAGATTCTGTGGGCAGAGAAAATGGTTAACGAAGATGCGCTGTCTCGCTGCATCGCCCAACTTCGTTCAGCCCTTGGCGATGACCGACAGTCTCCTATTTATATCGAAACTATTCCTAAAAAGGGCTATCGTTTTATTCAGCCTTTGGTGCAGAAAGTCGCGGATAATAAGGCGAGCAAAACCCGCTACCGTGGGGTTGCAATAGCACTGGTGGCAGTGGTTTTTATCGGACTGTTGTTTAATTATCAACCAGCACCATCAGCTGATGTGGCGATTGGATTAAAAAGTGCTTTAATTGAAGCCAAAAGAGTGACCGCCGATAGTGAAGTTGAGTATCAACCGCAATTGTCCCATCGAGGTGATAAACTGGTTTTTGCGGTGAGGCAAGATAAACGTTTGATGGTGAAAATAATCGCTGTTGCAGGTGCCGTTGAAGGCATTGCTGAGGGGACAGTATTACATCAAATCAAAGACCCTGAGCAGCATTTATATTCGGCCACTTTTTCTGCTGATGACCAGTCGTTGTTAATCGCAGGTTTAGGCCCCGAAGGCTGCACTATTTATCTGTATCAATTACCGTTGTTGCAAAGAGAAGCCCTAGGTCAGTGTATTGCGCCCAGTATGTCGGGCATTTTTGCCTGGTCGGGGGGTGGCAACAGTTTTGCTTATGTGGCTCGCGGTCAAAAAAGTGAAACCCAGAGCGAGCGAAAAGAAAAGGGTTCGGCGATTTGGCGTTATGACTTTAATACGAAGCAACATCAACAAATCAGCTGGCCGACCCGCTTAAATGTGTATGATACCAACCCCAGATATTCCCCTGATGGTCAACAACTCGGATTTACCCGAGGCACCAAATCTATTCGTAATATTCATGCGATGGACACAACCTCAAATGAGGTGAGCGCGGTGACGCATGGCAAGGGGTTTACGGCGGGTTTTGAATGGTTAAATGACAATCGCCATCTGGTGTTTGACAGCAATGGCGCTGGTGACAGAAGTTTATGGTTAGTGGATAGCCACACTGGCAAACAGCAACTGTTGGGGGCCAGAGATGGCCAATATCCTTCGTTAAACCGCGACAATAATCGGTTGGCTTTTCAGGAAATCCGTTATAACGCCAATATTTGGCAGGTGGACCTTGATCAAGCTGATAGTAAGCCAAAGCAAATCATCGAATCGATAAGATACAATAACTTTCCGGTTTGGTCTCCTGATGGTAAAACCATTGCTTTTAGCAGTAATCGACAAGGCAAGTCGGTGATCTGGTTATATTCAGTGGTCAGCCAAAAACAAACCAAACTGTTGGGCTTGCCAGATGTGGATCTGATCTCGCCCAGTTGGTCAGCCGATGGCAGTCAATTACTGGTGAGCAGCAGAGGCGCTGATGGTTATCACTGTTATCAGGTTGAAGCCAACAGTGGTCAATATCAACCCGTAAGGGGGTTTTCATCCGATCATTATGGTTGTGTCTATTCTGCCAAAGGGGATATCTTCGCATTGACCAAGGTGCCACAACAACCGTCGCTATTGTTAAAGTTATCCGTCGACGGTCAACAAATCCTTACAGAGCATAGCGTTGCCCGTGTTGAGGTGACAACCGATGATCGGCTGATTTATTCATTGCCCGATAAAGACGGGTTATATTCAATGGATTTTGCTGGCGAAAACAAAACCACGGTACTGGCTGATTTTAGCCATAGGCTGGATGAACATTGGGCGGTGCGCGATAACCTGCTGTATTATCCTAAAACTGCTGAGCAAGAACGGGGCATCTGGCAGCGTGATTTGGCCACAGGTGTTGAACACAGGGTAAGTACACAAATGCCCTCAGCGATTGGCTTAACCTTGAGTATTAGCCCTGATCATGTACAAATGGTGTTTAGCCAGACGGATAGCAGAAAATCGGATATTTATATGGCACAACTACCAACATTGGAATAACAATTAAAAATTCTGGCTCGCCAACAACTGCTGAGTGTATTTGTGTTCAGGATGGCTAAATACTGAAGTGGTGGGCCCTTGTTCAACCACTTCACCATTGTCTAATACCAAAATATCATTACTGATATGTTTAATAATGCCCAGATGATGGGTGATCAGAATATACGACAAACTTTGCGAGTCTTGTAAGTCCAATAACAAATTGATGATTTGCGCTCTTACCGACGGGTCGAGGGTCGCAATGGCTTCGTCAAGCACCAAAACCTTGGGGTCTAGAATGATGGCTCTGGCCAGCGCAACACGCTGGAGCTGGCCCGTAGAGAGCATATGCGGGTAGTATTCGATATGTTCTGGCAACAAACCCACTTTGAGTAACGTTTCTCTCATCTTGTCGATTCTGTCTTTGACCGATTTGTGGGTGTTAAATTTCAACGGTGCCGCTAAAATAGAGCCGATTTTGGCGGTGGGGTTAAGTGATTGCTTTGGATCCTGAAAAATCAACCGAATCTGACTACTGCGCAATTTTTCGCTCTGCTCGTTTAACTCAATGCCTTCAAGATAGACTTTACCGCCACTGGCCGGTTCTGCCCCTGCCAATACCTTGGCCAAGGTGCTTTTGCCCGATGATGCACCACCCGTTACCGCCAGCGTTTCGCCTTGTTTAAGGGTGAATGACAGCGGTTTAAGGGCGTGGGTGATTTGTTTTTTAAACCAGCCAACATTTTTGTAATAGTGCTTTTCGAGCGCCTGTACATCCAGTAATGCAGTCATCTAATTGTCCTGAGCACGTAATCAATGGGGTGGTGGCAACTAAAACTATGGTGGTGGTCTCTGGTTGACTTGGGTTTTTTAACACACTCTTTTTGGGCATTGGGACAACGTGGCCCCAAGCGACAGCCGATGGGTAAATGTTGCAGGGTAGGGATGCTGCCTTCCAGTGCAAACAGTCTGCTCTTGTGCGCCAAGTCATGATTAAAGTCGGGCACCGCATTGATCAGCGCCTGGGTATAGGGATGATAGGGTTTTTTAAAGACTTGCTCGGTGGCACCAGATTCGACCATTTGACCGCAGTATAAAACACTAACTGAATGGGTCCAGTCGGTCAGGGTGCTTAAGTCGTGGCTGATCAGCATAATCGACATATTGTTGAGCTGATTGAGTTTTTTCAATACCCGAAAAACCTGAGCGCGGGTGGTGCTTTCCAGCGAAGTGGTGGGTTCGTCGGCAATCAGTAATTTGGGTTTTTTGGCGATGGCCATGGCTATCATGATCTTCTGACAATCACCTTCTGATAACTGGTGGGGATAACTGTTAAGACAGCGCTCATGATTTTTGATGCCGACCTTGTGTAATAGCGCAATCGACATCGCTTTGCGTTGTTTGCGTCTTTGCCAAAAGTTACCCGTGAGCTGATCGCCAGGGATAGATTCTTCGAGCTGTACCGTCATGGTTGCGGTGGGGTCGAGGCAGCGGCTGGGTTCTTGATAAATCATCGCAATATCACGACTGAGGATTTGGCGGCGTTTTTTGTCTGATAGTTGCAATAAATCTTGGCCGCACCATTGCAAACGGTCAGCGGTGACTTCCCAGCGCTGATGTAATATAGATACTATGGCTTTGGCGATCAGGCTTTTGCCCGAGCCAGATTCGCCCACCAGGCCATGCACTTCGCCTTCTTTAATGCTGAGGTTAACCCGATCGACCGCCCGAATGGTATTGCCGACGCCGGTCAGTTTGATGGTCATATTTTTAATATCAAGCAGTAACATCAGCTTTGCACTCTGCGTTTAAACGCGCTACTTAAGCCATCCCCTACCAAGTTGGTAGACAATACACTGATAAAAATTAAAATCCCCGGCAATGCCACGGTCCATGGGGCGATATACAATAGGTCAAGGCTTTCGGCCAACATTGCGCCCCATTCTGAACTGGGGGCCTGAGCGCCCAAACGCAAAAATCCCAGCGCGGCGATGTCTAAAATGGCATTCGATAATGCCATAGTGGCAACAATAATCAGGCTTTCAAAAATATTGGGCAAAATGGCGTGCACCAGCACTTGGTATCTTGATGCGCCATCAAGGCGATAGGCAATGGCATAATCTTTTTTTAGCTCATCACTGACCGCATTGCTGGTGGCGTGAATAAACAGCGGTAACGATGACAGAATGATGGCCCACACGGTGTTGGCCAACCCGGGGCCAAGTATAGCAACGATGATAATCGCGATAAGCAACGAAGGAATAGACAATGCCAAATCTAACAGATGGTTGAGGAAGCTGGATTTGACCCCGCTACTCATGCCCGCCAAAGCTCCAATAAACAAGCCAACGAACAAAGCTACCAATACCGATATAATGCTCAAACCAAAGGTTAATCGTGCACCGTTCATCAGCCGAGAGAGAATATCCCGACCCAAATCATCGGTGCCGAGCATATAATCAACATGGCCAGCACTGGACCAAGCGGGTGGCATTAACAACGCGGTTTGATTGTGAAAGTAAGGTGAATAGGGAGAAATTAGCGGGGCCAGAATGGCCAACACCAATAAACTCAAAAACAACCACAGCCCAATTCTCGCTGGGTGACGTTCTTTAAATAGCAACCATAACCGTTGCATCGGCGAAGTGTTGCGATCTTCAAAATAGATATCGAATTTAGCCATTGACTTGTGACCTGCTCACCGGATTAAACCACTTATAAAGAATATCGGAAGTGATAGTGACCACTAATACAAATGTCGCTACCGCCAGTAAACCGCCTTGAATCGCCGGATAATCTCGCTGGTAAATACTGTCTATCAACCACCTGCCGATACCAGGCCAAGAAAAAATCACTTCGGTGATCATCGCCAAGGTCAACAACGAACTGAATTGTAAACCAATCAGGCGGATCACCGGTAGCAGCGCATTGCGCAAACCATGATGTAATAATACGCCAAAAGGTGATAACCCCTTGGCCCTAGCGGTTTTAATATAATTGGTGTCTAACACATGTAACATCGAACCTCGGGTGTAGCGTATTAGCACCGTCGTGGGGTAGGTTGATAAGACCACCGCGGGTAGGGCCAAATGTTTCACCGCATCAATCAGCGCTTCGTATTTATAGGGGATATCTGCCAGCAGTATATCGAGCAGCAAAAAGCCGCTGTAATGGGGGATTTCATAAACCAGACTGACTCGGCCAGAGGATGGAAACCAACCTAATTGTAAAGAGAACACCAAAATGGCCAATAATGCCCACCAGAATATTGGAATTGAATAACCAATCAGGGTCGCAGTGATAATGAGAGTGTCGGGCAAGCGGCGGTGATAATAAGCGCTGATAATCCCTAATGGGATGCCAATGATCATGGAGATGGTCAAAGAGTATGTCGCCAGTTCCATGGTGGCCGGAAATATCCGGTAGACCTGTTCAAAAATAGGCCCGTGATTATTATCGAGATGCCCAAGTCACCCTGAAAAATGCGGCCTAAAAATGCTAAATATTGGGTAATATAACCACTGTCGATATGGTACTTTTGTTCTAATTCTATCTGTTGTACCACCGTCATATCCTGATAGCCACTTAAATTGACTAACGGGTCGCCGGGAAATAAAAAACTCAGGCTAAAGGTCAGCAGTGTGATACCAAATAAGACAAATAACAGCAATGCCATGCGGCGGACGATATAAGGTCCCATGATTATTTTTTCCTCGCATTTTCAAAGGAAATGGCCCCATAGGGCTGCACTTTGAGGCCGTGCACATTGTTCAGATAGGCCTGAAACTTTTGCGAATGGCCTAATGGAAATAATGGTACCTGTTGATTAATAATGGACTGGGCTTTACGATAAATTGCCTTACGAGCAGCGGTTTGGCGGGTAGTCAGGGCGCTGGTGAGCAGATTATCAAATTTGGTGTTGCACCATAATGCTCGATTGGTGCCAGTGGATTTGGCATTACAGCTGAGGGTTGAGCTGAAAAAACTGTCTGGATCCGCATGATCTGCCGACCAGCCAATCACCACCGAATCGTGTTCGCCGTTGCGCATTCGTTTTCTGAAGGTGGTCCAGTCGAAGGTGACAATCTCCACTTTAATGCCAACCTTGTCCAAGTCAGATTGCATCAACTCAGCCACTTTATAGGCGTTGGGCATGTAATCTCGGCGAATGGGGGTCGCCCAGATATTCATGCTAAATCCTTGACCGTAACCCGCCTGACGCAACAATTGTCTGGCTTTTTTCGGGTCGTATTGAATCGGTTGCTCATTGCGGTGATAACCCCAAGACGTCGGCGGCAGTAGTGAATCGGCTTTGGTGGCATAACCATAAAAAACCGCACTGATAATGGCATCTAGATTGATGGCATGGGCCAGCGCTTTTCTGACCAGTACTTGGTCAAATGGCGGTTTGGTGGTATTAAAAGCCCAAAAACCGACATTCAGTGAAATGGCTTTGTCGACCTTAATGTCTGGCCTAGCATCAAGTAACGGCAGCTGATGCGGCGGTGGGTAAGCAGAAATATCACATTCATGGGTCATCAGTTTGGCCATGCGAGCCGGGCCGTGTTTGGTGATATCAAAGACCAATTGTTGAAAATTATTATTGTTTTTCCAGTAGCGGTTATGGCGGTAATAACGAATCAATTCATCACGCTTGTATTCTCGAAACATGAACGGCCCGGTGCCAATCGGTAAGTTATCTATTTGGCTTGGGTTATTTTGCTGGGTTAGCGCTGCGCCATATTCTTGCGATAAAATCACCGAATAATCTGCCGCCAAATTATACAAAAAGGTACTGTCTGGTTGGCTCAGTTTAAATTGCACTTGATAGGGCGACAAAGCAGTGATATCGACGGTTGAGTCGCTGACTTGTTTGTTATAGTTGCCACCGTTGATGTCGTGATAAGGGTGGTTGGGGTCAAGCGTGCGATT
Organism: Phenylobacterium sp.; assembly: GCA_047617105.1. Taxonomy (GTDB): domain Bacteria; phylum Pseudomonadota; class Gammaproteobacteria; order Enterobacterales; family Alteromonadaceae; genus JABSOG01. The sequence goes on from JBLGCB010000236.1 coordinate 7,292, forward strand.
AAACGAAAATAACACATCATCGGCATTAAATAGCCGGGTCGGGGTAAAATATTCAGTGTTATGAAAAGCGACATTTTTGCGCAAATTAAAGATATAGGTCAGGCCATCTTCCGAGACTTGCCAAGAGGTGGCGAGCTCTGGCACAAATGATTGAGTGTCGGGGTCTGACGACAATAAGACATTGTACAGCGTGTTAGACAGCGCATCCAAGGTGGTGCCAGAACCAGACACCAGTTGCGGATTAAAGCTGTCGGGTGAACCCTCAGAGCAATAGATTAAGCTGCTGTGGTGCAGTGACTCATTGGTCGGCGCATCATTACAACCGGTCAATACTATGCTGAATATTGCGCCGAGTGTGATGATTGCTGCTGCTGGTATCGAGTCAAAAAACTTCATTGATTTTGTTGGGTATCCAGTAAATTGTATTTTTTTAAGTAACCTCGTAATTGATGATAGGTGAGACCAAGGATATCTGCTGTCTTTTTCTGATTAAATTGGCTGGTCGCCAGCGCATTGTTGATTAAATCAATTTCAAATTGTTGTGAAATGTCCTTTAAATTGACCGGAAACGAGATTTGATTGCCATCAGGTTTATGGATGCCATGGTTTGAGGTTGCGCTGGCAGGGGCCGTTACTACCGAGGAGTGTACATCAGTGTCTCCCTGATTACTGGTGCCAACCGATGATTCGTCAATGCGGCTTCGGTCATGGGTGCGCATGGTCGATTTAGGGCGAAAAGGAGACTCAAACGGATCCAGAATCAGTTCATGAACCGGAATATGGGGGTTGTTAGAGCGATAAAGACTGCGTTCTATCACGTTTTTCAGTTCACGCACATTACCCGGCCAGTGGTAATCCATCATCGCTTGCTTGGCTTTGGCCGAGAAACCGCTGAACAGCTCCCATTCCAACTCACGGGCCATATTGATGGCAAAATGCTCTGCTAACACCTCAATGTCATCCAGTCGCTCACGCAGTGGTGGCAAGGTGATGACATCAAATGCCAGACGGTCAAGTAAATCAGATCTGAATTCGCCGCGCTCAGACAGCGTTGGCAAATCTTCATTGGTGGCACAGACCAATCGAGCATTGGTTTTGACCGTGCGACTGCCGCCGACCCGTTCAAACTCACCATATTCAATCACTCTAAGCAGTTTTTCTTGCACCATACCCGAGGTATTGGCCAGCTCATCAAGAAACAAAGTGCCACTGTTGGCCCGTTCAAAACGTCCTTCATGACGTTTACTGGCACCGGTAAAGGCACCTGCTTCATGGCCAAACAGCTCGCTTTCGAGTAAATTTTCATTTAATGACGCACAATTGAGGGTGACGTATTGCTGATCCCAACGTTTAGACAGATAATGCAGGCGCGCGGCGATGAGCTCCTTACCTGTTCCTCGTTCACCGATGATTAAAACCGGTTTGTTTAAAGGGGCGACCTGGGAAACTTTCTCTAATACTTCTAAAAAAGAATCGGCTTGACCAATTAGATTATCTCGTTTCTGAAAACGGCTCATGGGCAACTCAATAAATTATCGACAAAACTTTGGTTTAAATGACTAATTAATAGTGTATTTTAAAATCGGCAGTCGATAAAGGATTTTCTCAAATTAAAATAAATCCTTTAAAAACAAACCATTAAAAAGAATTTTCACATTGGCAAGATAAGTGAATAAGCCTTTAGCAACAAAACAGACATTTTAAAATCCACAAGAGGTAGTGACAATGGGTATATTCTCACGTTTTTCAGACATCATTAATTCAAATATCAATGCTTTATTGGATAAAGCAGAAGACCCAGCAAAAATGGTGCGATTGATCATCCAAGAAATGGAAGATACATTGGTCGAAGTTCGGTCAACCTCGGCCAAGACCTTGGCAGAGAAAAAAGAGCTTAGCCGTCGGGTAGAGCATATGGAACAAGAAGCCGCCCAATGGGAAGCCAAAGCTGAGTTGGCTTTAAGCAAGGGCCGTGAAGATTTGGCCAGAGCCGCGCTGGGTGAAAGTAGCAAGGCGCAAGAATCGACCGAAGCCGTTAAAGCTGAGTTGACCCATGTAGATGCGCACATAAGCAAACTGCAACAAGAAACCGCACAACTGCAAGAAAAGCTGGCTGATGCCAAATCCAGACAAAAAGCGCTGCTGATACGTCAAGCCGCTGCTTCCACTCGTTTAACCGTCAAACGTAACCTAGACAGCAACAAAGTCGATGATGCCATGGACAGATTCGAGCGTTATGAGCAAAAGATTGATAATCTTGAAGCTGAGCTTGAGTCTTATGATATGGGCAAAAAATCATTGTCCAGTGAGATTGAAGATTTAGAACATGACACCAAAATAGATGATCAATTGGCGGCATTAAAGGCTAAAATGAAGTCAGGTAAAAAAGCAGACTAAACGTTTGTGTTAATAGGTAACAATTGCCGCAGATAAATCGTTGCGGCAGATTAAAGATTCATCAACGTTTTGCAGGAGAATGATTGTGGAAGATGTCGTCGGCATGTTAGTGGCTCCAATTATTATCTTTTTAATAATTGTCGCGCCAATTTGGTTGATTTTACACTATCGCAGTAAGCGCCAGCTCAGTCAGGGACTGGGTGAAAGTGATTATCAACAGTTACATGAATTAGCTGCTACCGCAGATAAAATGGCCAATCGGATCCAAACCCTTGAATCCATTTTGGATGCTGAGTCGCCCCAGTGGCGTAGTAAGGTTTAGCGGCGTAACAAGGTTTGATAAGAGGAAAATTGTGATATGAGTAGATTGAAAAGAGAACTCTATCGACTTCCCCGCCAGGGAAAAATCGCCGGTGTTTGCGCCGGTATTGCCGAACATTTTGGCTTTGAAGTTTGGCTGGTACGGATTGTGTTTATTACTGGTTTGTTATTATCTGGCAGCCTGTTTTTTGTCCTTTATGTCGCTGGCTGGTTTATTTTGGATGTGAAGCCTGGTCAGGAGAAAAGAGGTAGAAGAGGTCGAAAGGGACGCAAAAAGTGGAAAGAAGAGTTTAGTGAGAAGGCGGAAAGCCAGATACGTTCACACTTTGAATCTCACCCCATTGAAGTCAAAGAAAAGGTTTGGCAGGCGGGAGAATTGCCTAAGCAGGCAATCCACGATATCGTCG
>JBLGCB010000237.1:0-10415 GCA_047617105.1 Phenylobacterium sp.
TCAGGGGTGCGATTATCTGGCGGGCAAAAACAGCGATTGGCACTGGCCAGAGCGATATTAAAAGACCCACAAGTATTATTGCTGGATGAAGCCACCAGCGCACTGGATGCCGAGAGTGAATATCATGTGCAGGCGGCGTTAAACGAGTTGATGGAAAACCGCACCACCTTGATTATTGCCCACCGCCTAGCGACGGTGGTTCATGCCGATATCATTGTGGTGATGGACCAAGGGAAAATCGTCGATACTGGCAATCATCAGTCATTAAGCCAAAGCTCTGGCTTATATAAACGACTGTGTGAATTGCAGTTTGAATCGGTGTAGAGTGCGCGAGGCTGTGTAATATGTCTCATTCACCGGATGTGGTAGAGCCTAAGCGGGATGCCGCCCAGACGAAACCCATCAAAATTTGGCGATAAATGGCGACTTTACGATTATTTCTGACAAAAATGATGGGTTTCGCTGCGCTCTACGCCATCCTACGGCACACCATAGCCTTTGCTGGCCACCCAGACTCGATACCACTGCTCAGAAGTCAGTGATAACTCAAGCGAAGCCACCGCCGTCGCCACCCGGTTTATATTACCACTGCCTATGATAGGCACCGGGTTTGACGGCATTCGCATCACCCAGGCATAAATCACCTGATCAATCGACGCCGCGCCCAATTCTTCAGCCAGCTCATTGAGCACCTGACGTAAACGATTGGCCTGTTCGGTTGGTTGATTAAAAATGTCTCCTCCCGCCAAGCAAGACCAAGCCATTGGACGAATGCGCAATTGTTGCAGCTGGTCTAAAGTGCCATCCTCGGCAACAGCAAAATTGATTGGATTAATTTCAATCTGATTGGTCGCCAAAGCATGACCAAAACGAGACTGCAATAATGCAAGCTGCGATGGGGTGAAGTTAGACACTCCCAAATGACTGACTTTACCACTTTGTTTTAGCTGCTCAAAAGCCTCAGCCACTTCATCGGCTTCCATCAAAAAATCAGGACGGTGTAACAACAACACATCTAAGTTTTCTACATTCAATCGGGTTAACGACGCTTCAACCGACGCGATAATACTGGCTTTGCTGCTATTGTAATGAGAGACACAATTATCATTGGCCGTTGCATCTTTGGGATAAATGCCGCACTTAGACACGATTTGAAGCTTATCACGCAATCCAGGCTCAAGCTTTAGCGCCTCGCCAAACAGCGACTCGCAAGCACCAGCGCTATACACTGGGGCATGATCAACCGTGGTGATGCCCATATCGAGGTGTTGTTTGATAAAAGATAAACGTTGCTGTGGCGTCATTTGCCATTCGGCCAAACGCCAGTAACCTTGGATTAGGTTAGAAAATACTGGCCCGGAGGGGGCCATAGAGACTTTGTTGATCGCTGTCATTTTTTTCCTGTGAGTGTTCAGCGAGCTTAGCTTTCGTATCAGAACGAGGCATTTGCGCACGCAAAACAGGCGCATATAGGTCATATGTAACTGTTTGAGTACGCAAATAACGCAGTTATGATGCGAAAGATGAGTGCGCTTTATTGTTTGTCTAGGTGATCATTCAACCAGGCTGCAGCACCAATAAAGGCTGGTTGATTATGGGTGATAAGCTTCACCCCAATGTCTTTGACCATTTTTCGCATTAGCCCTTTATTGCTAAAGCGGCTTAAAAACTGGCTATCGCAAATATGGGGTTGTAGTTTTGGCAAAATACCACCACCGAGATACACCCCGCCTGTGGCACCAAATATCAACGCCAAATCGCCACAAAAACTGCCCAGTAAACCCAAAAAGCTGTTGAGTGCTTCAACACACATCGGGTCATCATTGGTCAGTGCTTGTTGGGTAACCTCTGCCGGTGAATAGGCATTGGCAGTTTGTTGATGTAATTTGGCATAACCGCGATAAAGATTAACCAATCCTCTGCCCGAGAGCAAATCTTCTGCGGAAATATGTTGCTGTTGCTGCCTAAGTATCTTAAATAAATCCAACTCAATGTCATTACCCGGCGCAATAGCCACATGACCACCCTCTCCGGCCACCGGAAAATAACCGTCACTGGTGCGCACCAATGCAGCCACCCCTAAACCAGTGCCCGGTCCAATGACCACCTTGGCACCTTGATCATCAGTTTGACCAGATTTGATTTTAAACAAGTCGGATTCAGCCATATGTGGCACGCCATACGCCAGCGCGGCAAAATCGTTGATCACCAATAGGCAATCAAAACCATAGCGTTTTTTCAGCTGACTGACCGAAAACTGCCATTTCAGGTTGGTTAACTCCACCATGTCATCATTAACGGGGCCAGCAATGGCGATACAAGCGTTTCTCGGGCGATCGCCAGTGATTGATTCCAAATAGGTATCTAACGATAACGAGAAGCTGTCATGATCAGCAGAAAAGAACTCTCTGCTCTGGGTGATTTCATAAACGCCCGTTAAGCTGTCACGGCGAGTGACGAGGCCATAACGGGTGTGGGTGCCGCCAATATCAGCAACTAAAAATGGAAAACGACTTTGAACACTCATAAATACCTTCCTGCTAAAAAAACAACCAATATCATGCAATATAAACGGATGTTGGTTGTCTGTCAATCAGGTTTTGTAAGCGCTTTCATAAAACTTATTTTACTAGCCTTCCTTAGCCAACTTTTCCTTAGCCGCTTCAACCCGGCCTTTAAAATAGTTGACATAAAGTGACTGTGCTTTGGCCATAACCAAACACCGTTCAAACGTGGCCAGTGATTTTTTCAGCGCTTTAGTGCGATCGTAAAAACGGGCTAAGCCATTCAATGATAATATTGATTCAGGGAACTCATTAGTAAGGTCAATATACATTTCCTTCGCTTTATCTTCAAAACCGTCTTCAAGGGTCATATACGCGATACTGCGCATCACCGATTCAGGCACCGCCACAGGAGTTTGATATTTGGCCGCTCGTTGTTGATAAAACGTTTGCAAACCTTTCATTGCGCCGCCATCAACATAAGCTTGATAGCTGGCGTAACTCGGTGCTTGGTAATCTTTAAATCCTTGCGCCACCCCTTCATAAAAAGTGAGATAAGGTGTCGTCATATGGACTTGCTGCGGTAAGTAACGATAATGCCAAGTTAAAGACTCAGGGGCTTTTTGCTTAAACAAGCTCTCCAGTTGATTGGCCGCGTCTAGGGTTTCTTTACTTTCAATACCCTCGGTAAAATACAATGAAGTCTTTTTGGCCTGCTTTTGCTGCGGCTTAGCTGGCGTAGAAAGGTAGTTTTGATATTTTTTCACCATCTCATTGTCCATCGCCGGACTGGCCGCAATATAGCTGTCAAACCAGCTCTGATCATTCATCAAACCTTCCAACACAAATGCCCCAGCCATTGAATGGCCAAATAGCGTTTTATGTGCCGAGGGGCGATAGTGCTCGGCAACAAAACCAGCCACTTCTTGTTTGATAAAAGACCAGAATTTTTCACTGCCCTTGTCCAAATCACGGCCTCGGGCTTTGGTATTATTAGGAATAGCAACAACAATACTCTGGGGCATCATGTCTGATTCTTGCAACAAACCAACCGCAGTGGTGACGTGATCAAAATGGCTCTTGCCATCCAATACATAAATCACCGGGTAACGTTTATCTGGATTTTCAGCATAGTTTTCAGGCAGGTGAATCAGCAGATCGCGTTTTTCTGCCAATATTTTCGAATCAATAGAATACCGCTGGCCGATTTCGACAGTAATCGGCTCGCCTTTGGGCAAGGTCATTTTTCCGTGATTAACATCGTGATTAACATCGTGATTAACATCGTGACTGTTATCATGAACGTGGGCAAGTGCGGCACCGGGCAAAGCGGTTGCCATCGATAAAGCGAAAGTGATGATCGAAATAGATTTGGGTTTAATAAAATGCATGATGATAATGTTCCTTAGATACGCTGAGACAGGCAATCTAGCAAATATGGGGTGCGGATACAAGGGGATGGGGTTAGTGGGATATTGGCATCACTAATTAACAGCTGCACTCAGCGCCTCCAACTGGCGTGATTGATGAAAGTTTGATAATGACACCCCCAGAATTTCAGCGGCTTTAGACTCACCAATATACGCTTCACTCAACGCACGATAAACCAATTGCTTAACTAAAAAGGTTTCTTCATTAGGATATGGCGTGCCAGGCTCCTCGATACGCCAGCCCATTTTATTAAAACGCAGTGTATACTGCTTTTGCATACTGACCGTAATAACGCCGCACTGACCAGCACGCGCAAGAATGGCCATCATTGAGAGACCAAATTCATGCTTAAGTAAGTGAAGTTCTTGCGCTTCCAAAGCGCTTCGATTACCCCCTAAATGTTGTAGCAAAGCCGGGGCTGGCAATAAAAACGCACCAGCAAAATGATCACAAGCTTTTTCTTCATCCATGCTTTGTTCCAGCCGTCCTTGTAACACCAAATGCCCTAATTCATGCGCTAACGTAAACCGTTGCTGATCCCCCGACTGATGTGTCGATATCACCACAACTGGTGTTTTTTCAATGGTTCCGGCCAACCCATCAAACTTCTTTCTCGCTTCGATTGAAGTTGATATCACCATCACCCCTTTAGATTCAAGCGTATCCGTCATATCTTGGATAGGATTAAGTCCCAGTGCCCATTCACTGCGCATTTGTTCGGCAATCGCTTCGACCGCTGACAATGAAGCCACTTGCTCAGGTAAGTTATCAGGCAAAGTAAACCGAGGCACAGGTCTGACTGAATCAGGATATAAGTCCAATAACTCAACCCAGCGTTCTGCCTGCTCCATCACATCGCCATTAATCTGGTCTAAAAGTTTTTTAGGGGTATTTGAATGTTTGCGATATTCAACGCCTGCCAATTCGATTTTAACCGGGCGAAAAAAGTATTCGACGCGCACCGCAAGTGCTTTAGCCAGCTTCAATAAATTGGCAGATGAGGGCATATTATTGCCATGTTCATATTTTTTAATCGCATTGGCCGACACACCGACTTCAACGGCCAGCGCATTCATTGACAAACCCGCCGCTTTTCGGGCACGAATCAGACGTTGAGCAAACATGTCTTTCTCCACTTCAATTTAATTCCTCATTCAACTCATAAAGCCAATGGGTTTATAAAATAGTTTTAATGAAGAAAATTGTAAACCTTAAGCCAACTTTTGTCTAGCTGAAAAAACAACCAACTATCATTACAGTCCCCTCAAAACCAACCCCATAATCTCTTGCGCCTGCTTAGAATAAACAGGCCACTCAAAATAATTGCCCTGAGTCATCACAATCACCATATTTTCACTGGGAACAATATTAATATACTGTCCGCCATCACCATCGGCAGATAAATAACGAATCTCTTTACCCTGCTCTTTACCGCGCTCTTTACCTTTGAGGGTCCGCAACCAAAACAAATAACTATAATCCCCGGCATCACTGCTGCTTTGCACCGTCGACACCGCTTTCACCCAATCAGCGGGGATCACCTGCTCACCCTGCCATTGGCCACCATTTAAATAGGTGATGCCGACTTTTAGCATATCTCTGGGGCGCATCAACATTCTGGCAGAACCTTCGGGGTAGCCATCGGGTTGAGACTGCCAGTCATAATCGGTGATACCTAATTTGGCATAAAACTGCTGATCAGCCCAGCTTCGCAACGAGGGTTTATGATGCAACTTAAGCTGGTGATCCAACGCCCTTAACAGCATATTTGGCCCAGCACTATTGTATTTAAAATCTTTGCCGGGGCCATTATTTGGCTGGTTTAATAAGTGTGCAGTAAAATTTTTGCTTTGCCATAACTTGACCAAAGAATCCCCTGCCCACTCATCCCAAACAAACCCTGTTTGCATCGATAATACATCTTTCACCGTCAGCTGGGTGGCATTTTCATTACCATTAACCACGGCGAAGAAGTCCTGGTATTGCGGTGGTAACAGTGCAGACATTTTGGTATCGACAGGGATATTTAACTTATCAAGGGTGATACCTGCCACTGTGCTGGTGAGGGCTTTGTTCACCGAAGCAACATAATGCTTTTTATCTCGTGACCATTGAATCGGTGGCGCACTAGAATCACGGGTGACATTGTTCTCAAACTGAATCACATCATTATTGCCAGCAAAATATTGTTCAACCACCAGCAAGCCGTCTTTATAAATCAGCAGACTGTGAAGCTGTTGGTATTGACCACTATTGGCTTTATCGAGCAACACATCCATTTGCGACGAATCAAGGCCGACAGCCGATAGCTCCCCGGTTTGAATACCATCGTTAAGTTGAGGTGGTGGGTGATAATAATTGACCGAGCAGGCGGATAACAACAATAACAAAACAAAGGGGATAATACAGCGCATTAAAGAGGCTTCCAAGTCTACTAAAACCAACAGGGTAAGCGCTTACAAATTACGCCAATTTTTATTCGGGGTCAAGTGAATTACGTCAATTATTTTTAAATTTGCAACATTCCATCAACTTCAACGCTTATCTCTATATTTATCAATGTAAGCGCTTTCAAAAAGAAAAAATATAGGTTAAAGTCTGTTCATTAATGATGTTTATCAACCAAACACCAAACAAAAGACAAGTGCAAACTATAAAACACTAATCGGAGAACCAGATGAGTAAAAATATCATCCTGACCAAAACCCTCGGACTATCAGCAGTTGCGCTGATGCTGAGCGGTTGTTTGAATAACAGTGATAGCAGTACCACCGCTACACCGCCAGTCGTGGTAGCACCGCCAGTCGTCGTTGAAGAAATACCGACCGAATGGACCTTGGTATGGGAAGATCAGTTTGACGCTGAAAGTCTCGACCAAGGCAGTTGGACCATTGAAACCGGTGACGGTAGCCAATATGGCATACCAGGCTGGGGCAATAACGAGCAACAATGGTACAGTGCAGATAACATTACCCTTGCCGATGGCAACTTGGTGATCAGCGCCAAAGAAGAAGCCAGCAATGGCCTGCCCTACACCTCGGGTCGTTTACTGACCAAAGGCAAGATTGATTTTAAATATGGCCGCCTTGAAGCGCGAGTTAAAACCCCGATGGGCCAGGGTTTATGGTCAGCCTTTTGGGCTTTACCCACTGACAGCACCTATGGCGGTTGGCCCACCAGTGGCGAAATCGACATAATGGAAGTGCTCAATACCAGTGCCGACAGCGGCGAAACCCTTGGCACCTTACATTACGGCATGGAATGGCCACAAAATGTTTACTCTGGCAAAAATACCGACATCGGCAATCCTGATGATTTTCATACCTATGCGGTAGAATGGGAGCAAGATGAAATTCGCTGGTTTATCGACGATGTTCATTTTAGCACCATCAATTCAGATCACTGGTGGAGCTACTATTATGATGAGACTCAACAAAGCTACGTTTCATCACCAGACAACGCCCCGTTTAACCAAAACTTTCACCTACTGTTAAACCTTGCCGTGGGTGGCAACTTACCCGGTTCACCGAACGCAGAAACCGTCTTTCCAGCCGAAATGGTGATTGATTATGTCAAAGTGTTCCGTTGTGACGACGATGTAGAAACGGGCGTAGGTTGTGCGGCCAATACCGATTCAGCCATCCAATCTCCTGCCCCGGCAGACGTATTCATCGCCAGCTATGACCTCTTCACTGGTGAAGCAGACGATCAGTTATCGTGGGATCTTGCTGGCACCACTGTTAACCGTGCACTTAAAGCCGAAGCAGGCTGGACCAACGAAGGTCAATTGGCCTATTCAACCATTGATGCTGGTGGCGACCATGGCACGGTGATGGACATTATTACTGGCAACGGTGGTAACGTCGTGATCAATGCCGTTGATGGCGAAACATTCCTCCTCCAAGGCATGGGTAACCCACAACAACCCTGGGAAAACAGCGGCGGCGAAATCAAATTTGATTTGTACATCGACAGCGCCAATACCCCAGATGATGGCAATATTATCGTCAAAATGGACAGTGGCTGGCCTGCACTAGGTGCCAAATCATTGGCCGTTGCCGATTTACCAAAAGACAGCTGGACCACGGTATCGGTGAAAATTCATGACTTGTTAAACAATCCAGGTGAGCAAGCGATTAGTTTGACCAGCGTAGTTAACTTGTTTGTCATTGAGTTCTCTGGCCAGGCCCATGTACAGGTTGATAACGTGAGTTTAAGCTGCGGTCATCCAAACAATTGTGGTATTTCGGCCCCTGCGGTTGAAGTCACTGCAGAGACTATTGAATTGTTTACAGATACTGTAAACATGGATATTTGGACCAATGGTATCGGCGCGTGGGATACCTCAGCGGGTAACTATTATGAAGGCGACACCAGCAATCATGTTGCTTGGTCTATTGGTGAAAGTGACGACAGTGCCCGTGGCAGTGTTATCTCAACCACCTTTAATGCCGATGGCGGCAATGGGGTGTTCTTCATTCAATCAGCGCAATCAGTGGATTTGAGTAACATAAGCGCAGGTGAATTGAGCTTTGATATTCGTGTCACCAACTATGGCGACAACACCGATGGTATGACCTTAAAAGTCGACTGCACCGATCCTTGTGGTACTGGTGATATTCCACTGGGTGTGATTGGCGATGGCGCATGGGAAACCGTGACCTATTCAGTGGCCGATATGATTGCGCTTGGCTTAGATGTCAACAACGTGAACAGTGGTATCGTACTCTTTCCAACCTGGGGTCAACAGCAAGGCGTTTCGTTTGAATTAGATAATGTCGTTTGGCAATTGGCTGGCAGCACAGATACACCGCCACCACCACCAAGCGATCCGGGTTCAGATGCAGCCTTAGTGGTTTATGCCGACGCGCCTGACAGCAACTGGCCATTATGGGATTGTTGTGGCGGTGCCACCTTCGCTGAAGTCGAAGATGACGCCCAGCACGGCACGGTAGCCGAATTCACCTTTGGTGGCGGCGGCACAGTGGTTGGTTTCCTTGGCAACAGCCCATATGATGCCAGCGGTATCAGCGGCGGCAGCTTAGAATTTGATTTGAAAATGCTTGCAGCCCCTAATGCTGGTGGCCTATGGACATTAAAAGTCGAAACCAACCCGGGTGTTTTTGCCGAAGTATTATTGTCTAGTAGCACTGAAGGCTTAGAGCCAACCCTAGATACATGGCAGCATTTCACCTTTGAGTTGGCGGCCTTACAGGCTGCTGGGTTAAACCTTGCTGAAATCAATATCATCATGATTTTCCCTACCTGGGACCAGGCGGAAGGCGCGATTTATCGCATTGACAATGTTGTATTTAATCCCTAAGAGTCCATAAGCACAATCGGGCTAATCCCATTGCCCTGTTATCGATTCTACCCCTTGTACAGGTGTTACTTTCAGTTTCACCTGTATTTTTTTGTCTTAAATAGTATACTTCTACTGTATGAACGTATTTGAATTTGAGCGCGCTAATCATGATGAAAGCTAAAGATTTTGATCAAAAATTCGATGATGATAATGCAGATATTATCGATGACTTGGATTTATCCACTATCAAACGTCCTAACCAAGCGCAGAAGAGAGTGAATGTTGATTTGCCTAGTGAGGAGATTATTGATGGGTTGGACAAAGAAGCTAATTGAATAGGGCTCACCTAGGGTGTCGAAATTTTACCAAATTCTAGATATTGCCGCTTCCAACATTTGGCTTTGTAACCTACCTAATTTATACGCCGTAGGGTGGTCACGCTTTTTCACCCACATGGATGTGGGGGAAGGCGCTGTGCAGGAGCACAACAGCGTTTGTGCCCACGCGTAACCTATCAGTCATAAACAAGCCCTTTTTCGAGCATATTCCATAACTCACGGTTCTCTTGAGGGGCTTTACACAAACGGCGTACCTGACACCATTTCATCGCAGTCGAGGATTTTACAACACCCACAACATCTGTCAGATTTCCCCCTAAGGAACCACCATTAAATAACATCCGAACCTAAGCAGAAAGAGGCGTACCATGGCATATACCTGTGAGAAAGGCCAGACTATGGCTACAAGGTCACTTTTCGTCGATGGTTTATTGGCGACAGATGCAAACGATAAATCAACGGCTTTTAAGCAAGTGATGCAAATCTATGTTGAGTTACCTAGTAGGCAAAAAATACAAGCTGAAGAGAACTGGCGTTGTGCCGGGATGTGGCTTTATTATCAAGGTGTTCGAAATAAGCAAATAGATGATTGGTTAATACAATGGCAGGAATATCAAACCCGTCAAAATGGTTTTGTGCCGCAATGGATGTTGGATTTGGCTGAGAAATTGAGGGGCGAGTGGCCGTCGTAGGGTGCGCAAATGCGCGAGGCTGTATAAAAACTCCCGTAGGATGGCGTAGAGCGAAGCGAAACCCATCATTTGTTGACGATAGCAGCACGATATTGCGGTTTATTGCCAAATTATGATGGGTTTCGCCTTAGGCTCTACCCATCCT
>JBLGCB010000238.1:0-10404 GCA_047617105.1 Phenylobacterium sp.
AGTTTTTGTAACACTTCAGCGTGCTTAGATTTCGCTTCAGAACAAGGCATTTTCGCACGGAAAATAGGCGCATATAATCCTATGCAACTGTTTGAGTACGAAAATAACGCAGTTATGGTGCGAAAGATGAGTGCGCTGAAGAGTTACAGGCATACTGCCACATTTGCTCGACTTTTACGATCATCGACTGCACTATTTAACCGCCCGTATACAGCACAGATGATAAAACTGTATACAAGCCAGCATTTATCATTATAATGAATTCAGTCCCCTGGATATGTTTGTGAGTTGGTATTGTCCCTGAGCCGATATCAACACCTAAGGGTTATGTTTTCTATTGCTATTGTGCAGGCTCGGCATGTACCGAGAAGCCTACGGCAGTAAAACATTTCCCGCCTTGAACCATAGGGTTCAAGGACATCTGCCGACCACGACATAATCGGGGGATATTAATTCCCTCTGTTATTTTTATCCTAAATTTCTCCTAGCAAACCCATCAATATGAATAAAAAACAACTTCGTCGTTATATCCGCACTTGTCGCCAACAACTCAGCCCACAGCAACAAAATACCGCCGCCGAACAACTGGCCGAGCGATTAATGACGCTAGTCAAACAGAATAACGCCCAACGCGTCGCGTTGTTTTTAAGCATGGATGGTGAGATTCATACCGACTTAGCCATTAAAGAACTGTGGCAAGCGAAGGTCGAAGTTTATTTGCCGGTCATTCATCCGTTTAATGATAAAACCTTGCTGTTTATTCGCTATCAAGCTGATACCCCGCTCATTCGAGCAGACCTTGGCATGTTAGAGCCACAATTAAATTGCCAGCACGTTTGCCCGTTAAATCAGTTGGATATTCTATTTACCCCATTGGTGGCGTTTGACGCCGAGGGTAATCGATTGGGTATGGGTGGTGGGTTTTATGATCGGACTTTAGCTGTGCATTATCGCCAAAAACGCAGCCAGCCACAAACTATCGGACTTGCCCATGATTGCCAACAGGTAGACAAGGTGCCTGTCGAACCATGGGATTTGCCTTTGGCGCAAATTATTACGCCTTCACAGCATTTTCAATTTTAACCCTAGAAGCCCGCGCTGAATGACGATGACAACCGCCCTACGAACGAAAACTCGACGGCATACAATCATACTGGGCCTTAAAACAACGGCTAAAATATGAATGAGAGGTAAAGCCAACCTGATGCGCCACTGCGCTGGGTAATACCCCATCGTTTAATAACGATACCGCCTTTTTCAAGCGGAAACTACGAATCGATTCACTCGGGGTAAAATCCAACAATGAACGCATTTTGCGGGTTAACTGACGCTGGCTCATGGCCAACTCTTTGGCCAACAGCGCCACGTCCAAGGTTTCATCACTGTAGTGTTTTTCTAAAACCGCATTGACATTGTCTAAAAATGTCTGGTTAACCCGATTAATGGTGTTGTCATCATCCGACGCTTGCAGTATCGGTGCTTCAGCGGTTTTGGCCACTTCAGCTTCTACAACGGCTGCGACGATTTCCTCTGGTGAAGAGACCAGCTTTGGCTCTGCAACGCTAGCTGGCTCAGCAATAAAAGTCCGTTGAAAACGATAACGCAATAAAGCCCGAATGCTCAACAAGTTGGCGATTCTACTCTTGAGTTCTTCGCCATTAAATGGTTTTTCAAGATACTCATCGGCATTTGAAGCCCACCCTTTGATGCGACTTTGCACATCACCTTTGGCCGTCAATAACACCACCGGAATATGGTTGGTTAATTCATTTAACTTAAGGTGTTCAAGCACTTCAAAACCACTGATACCTGGCATCATCACGTCACTAATCACTAAATCAGGCAAGTTCTCTGTGGCTTGGTACAACCCCTGTTCGCCATTATGCGCCGTAGTACAGTGGTACTTCTCGCTTAAGGTATCAACCAGTAACTCCAGCATATCCGGGTTATCGTCAATCAATAACAGATTGGGTTTACCATGATCCTCGCTCTCTCCTTCAAAACCCTTTTCAACGTCAGACCCTGCCAGTGTGGCCGCCTTGCCGGACGACTTGGTTTCACCCACCGCATCCGCTTCAATCATCGATGCAGTCGATAAACCACTGACTTTTTCTACCGCCACATCTTGTTCTTCACTGAGCGGCAAAGTCACGGTAAATGTACTGCCACAATTCACTTCACTGGATAAGGTGATGGTGCCCTGATTCGCTTCTACCAGGTCTTTCACCAACGCCAGCCCAATACCCGCACCGGGCACAGATTCGCCATTGGCACTATTGCTGGTATTTTCAGCGGCACGGGTAAAACGGTTAAACACGATTTTTTGGTTATCGTCACTGATGCCGATACCGTTGTCTTGCACCACAATCACCACTGCTTTGTCGGTTGCACTGACAGTGACGCTGATTTCGCCATTAACCGGGGTATATTTAATCGCATTTGACAGTAAATTACTGATGATCATTTCCAACGAATCGACGGTTAAATGCAGCACCACATCTTTAAAAGATGGAGATTTGGGGCTTAGCTTTAGGCTAAGGTTTTTGCTGTCAAATAGCGGTTGAAAAGAGACCAACAAACGATTGATGGTATCACTCAGCGAATAGAAATAGCGCTGATCTGTCGCGCTTGACTCGAGTTTAGACAATTCAAGCAACTGCTCGACCATATGCAATAACCGCTGACCATTACGTTTCATCATCGACACTTTGCGTTCAAATTCGCCAATTTCTAAGTGCGGTGAGATCGATTCCAGCGGATTTAAAATCAAGGTTAACGGCGTTTTAAACTCATGCGATACATTGGTAAACATCTGCTGTTTTTGTGCCATCAACTGGTTGATGGTCTGAGTTCTTTGTAACACATGTTGTTCTAGTTCAGCGGCTTTGGCCACCAACGCCCGGGTACGGTAACGATATACGCCATAGACAAGCCAAAACAGCACCATTGTAACCAACAAATACACTGGCCAACTTTCCCACCATGGCGATAACACGGTGATTTTGGTCGACTTGGCAGTCTCATTCCAAAGGCCGTCTTGATTGGCCGCTTTAACCTTAAACACATAATCGCCCGCATCCAGTTTGGTATAGGTCGCCCGTCTAACCTTGCCATCGGTATAAATCCAGTCTTCATCCCAACCTTCAAGGCGATAGGCATATTGGGTTTTCATCGGGTTGGCAAAATCCAAGCCGCTAAATTCAAAAGACACCAAACGCTGTTGATAGGTCAATTGTATTTCTTGCAATTGGTTGATGGCCTTGCTGAGGGTGAAACCGCCAGCAGCCACTGAGCGTATTGATGCACTGTTATTTGACAGTAAAAAATCGGTCAAGGTAACAACGGGTAAACGGGTATCCGGTTTGATTTGCTCGGGATAAAAACGATTAAACCCGTTGATACCACCAAAAAACATTTCGCCATCAGAACCTTGATGCCGCGCCGCGAGATTAAATTCATTGCTTTGCAACCCATTTTTGCTGTCGTAGGTAGTAAACTTTTCACTGACCGGGTCAAATCTCGATAAACCCTTGTTACTGCTGATCCATAACAACCCTTGTCTGTCTTCGAGGATGCCCAGCACCACATCATTGGCCAGACCGTCGTTTTCACGGTAGTGTTTGAATTGCTGCTCGGTTGCATTAAATTTATTCAGTCCCCCGGCAGTACCGACCCAGAGTGTGCCTTTGGCATCTTGATGCAGGGCAAAAACCCGATCATGGCTGAGGCTGTTCGGATCATCTTGTTGATGGCGATAACGCACAAAACCACCGCTGCTTGGGTCATATCGATTCAAGCCACCGCCGAGCGTGCCCAGCCAAAGCCCCCAATTGGCAGACGATTGACCGACCGTCAGTAACGACATTACACTGCCATCACTTAAGCTGTTAAGATCAGAGGGTTCGTGAACAAACGCCTTAAATACCCCGGTCTCGGGGTTAAATTGGTTTACCCCGCCGCCCGAGGTGGCAATCCACAATATGCCATGCTCACCTTCTGCCATTGCCTTCACCCGATTATCACTTAAGCTGCCCAGATCGGCACTGTTGTGTCTAAAATGTTTGAAACTTCCTTGCTGTGGATCATCCGATTTTGGCTGGAACAGATTTAGTCCATCAGAAGTCCCCACCCACAATCTCGCTTTTGAGTCTTCAAATAAGCTGTAAACCTGACCATCACCTAAGCTATCTGGGTCGGTCTTATCATGACGAAAATGAACAAAACGTCCGGTCAACGCATCATAACGATTAAGTCCGCTGCCACGGGTCCCGACCCAAACCACGCCTTTGCTGTCTTTTAAGATTGACCTAACATTGCTTTCACTCAAGCTGGCGGGGTCAGCATCATCATGGGCAAAATGGCCAAAATGGCGGCTTTGCGGATCATACAAATTGATACCACCACCGCTGGTGCCGACCCAAAGCATTCCACGGTTATCTTTGTACAAGGTATAAATCAAATCGCTACTGATACTAAACGCGTCCGCAGCCGAATCTCGTAACCGGGTAAATCGCTGGCTATTGGCATCATATTGATTGAGACCACCACCCCAAGTACCAAACCATAACGTATCATCGTCACCTTGTGCGATAGTGATCACCGCATCATTGCTGAGGCTGTCGGGGTTCGCCGCATCACGTTTAAAATGAGTAAAACCCTGAGTTTTATCATCGTAAAGATTAACGCCTCCGCCCTCGGTGGCCACCCAAAGTAACCCCTTAGAATCAACAAACACCGCCCGAACACGGTCATGACTGAGGCTGTCACTGACGGCCCAATCGTGACGAAAATGTTTGAAGGCTTGCAGGGTTTTATCGTAGTAATTGAGACCTTTTGCGGTGCCAACCCATAATGCCCCTTTAGCATCTTCGGTGATGCTATAAACCCGGTCGTGGCTGAGGCTATCGGGTTTGTTGGCTTGATGGCGCAGATGAAAAAAGTTTTGATTTTGACGGTCAAATTTATTGAGGCCCCCGGCATCGGTGCCAATCCATAAAGTGCCGCTGCTGTCTTCATAGATTGTTCTAACCCCATCGTCACTTAAACTGTTGGCGACATTTGGCTGATGGCGAAAATGGTGGAAGGTTTCGCTTCTGGCATCATATCGGTTAAGGCCACCTGCGCCCGTGCCAACCCAGAGGTTGCCTAGGGAATCTTCAAAAATAGACCAAATGTAGTTATCCGAGATAGAGCCGGGGGTTTGAGGATCGCGTCTAAACACTTTGAATTGATAGCCATCATAACGATTGAGACCATCTCTGGTACCCACCCAGATGAATCCCTGGCGGTCCTGAACAATCGCCGTCACCGTATTTTGTGACAGGCCATGGTCAATAGACAACTGTTCAAAACGCACCACAGGCCCGGCGGCCTGTGCCAAGTGGCTCAGGCAGTAGAACGACAAAAAAGACAGAAAAACTAAAGCGTTAAGTGATGATCTCATATGATCCTTATTCAGATGTTTATATGAATATACTCCCCTTTATACCGCAATAGGAGCACGAATGGTGCCATGACATTGATAGTCTAGCAGCTCAAAATCTTCATATTTAAAGCCAAAGATATCTTTTACCTCAGGGTTAATTTTCATGGTCCCCAAAGCATACGGCGTGCGGCTTAGTTGCTCATTCACTTGATCCATATGGTTAGAATACAAATGGGCATCGCCAAAAGTATGAATAAAATCACCATATTCCAAATCACACACCTGAGCGACCATCATGGTCAACAGCGCATAACTGGCGATATTAAATGGCACACCTAAGAATATATCGGCGCTACGCTGATATAGTTGACAAGATAATTTGCCATTCATCACATAAAATTGAAACAAAGTATGACAAGGTGGCAAAGCTTGTTTGCCTTTGGCGGCATTTTCACTGGGGCTGAACTGAGTATCCGGTAACACTGCTGGGTTCCAAGCACTAACAATCAAACGCCGTGAATCTGGGTTGGTTTTGATATCGTGAATAAGTCCGGCAATCTGGTCAATCACCTGACCATTTTCGCCGGACCAACTGCGCCATTGCGCGCCATACACCGGGCCTAACTCACCTTCTGACGTCGCCCAATCATCCCAAATTTTGACCTTATGTTGGTTAAGATAAGCAATATTGGTATCACCGTTTAAAAACCACAATAACTCATGAATAATCGAGCGCAGGTGACATTTTTTGGTGGTGACCAACGGAAACCCCTGGCTCAAATCAAAGCGCATCTGATAACCAAATACACTGATGGTACCAGTGCCGGTTCTGTCTTCTTTTTTACAACCGGTGTCCAATACATGCTGCATTAAATCTAAATATGTTTTCATTACTGTCTCTACACTATTTCTTGATTTTTCTGCTGTCGATGATAACCCCGCCAAACAAGGCCGCCACCAATCAGCACCATCGGCACAGACAATAACTGCCCCATGCTGATAAAACCAAACAACAATCCCAAATGGGCGTCTGGCTCTCTGAAAAATTCGATTATAAAACGGAATAAGCCGTAAACGATTAAGATCAAACCACCAACACTGCCTTCGGGCCGCGGCTTGGCACTAAACCAGGCCATGATCATAAACAACACTATGCCTTCCAAAAACAACTCATAGAGTTGTGAGGGATGTCGTGGTAATGGTCCGCCGTCCGGGAATACCATGGCCCAAGGCACATCGGTGGTTTTGCCCCACAATTCACCATTGATGAAATTGCCAATGCGCCCGGCAGCCAATGCAATGGGTACCATCGGAGTGCCAAAATCAGTTACACTTAAAAAGCTCTGCTGATTTTTGCGACCATAATACAACATCGCCACAGCCACGCCAATCAGGCCGCCGTGAAACGACATCCCGCCGGTCCATATTCTGAGTAAATAAAGCGGGTCAGTCAGCCACGCCGACATTTGATAAAAGACCACATAACCTATTCGACCTCCCACCACGGCACCGATAAAGCTGTAGAACATCAAATCACCAACCTGGGTTTTGTTCCAACCAGAATGAGGTTTTGCTGCGAGGTGGTAACCCCAACGTTGCATCGCAAAAAAGCCCAGCAGATACATCACCCCATACCAGCGTACGGGCATACCTAACACGGTAAAAATCACCGGGTCGATGGTGGGGAAAGTTAAATAATCAGTCATGGGTTGTTCAATTCCTTTAGCCTCTTTGGCATGGCTAGGCAAGCAGCATTCTGAGTACCACAATCAACAAAAAAGCGGCAAAAATACGTCTTAAAACGTTAATTGGTAACCGTTGCACCGCTTTGGCCCCAAACGGCGCAAAAATCGATGAAGTAATGATAATTCCGGCCAACGCAGGCAAATAGACATAACCTAAAAACCACTCAGACAAGGCATATTTGCCCCAACCAGCGCCGATATATCCTGTGGTGGCGACAAAAGCAACACAGGTGCCGGCCACAGATGAGATGCCAATGGATTTTTTAACATCAACCTGCATCTGGCTAAGCATTGGCACAATCAACGCCCCGCCACCAATGCCAATCAAAGTAGACAACCCGCCGATGATGCTACTGACGGGTAACAAAATAAATTTATTGGGTGTTTTGTTTTTCTCAACCACACTCTTGCTCGCACTCTCAGTCGCAGACAATACCATGCGCAGCGCGACAAAACTGACCGTCAGGGCAAAAATGGTTTTTAACAGCGCCACGCTGAACTGCTCAGAAAAGAAGCTGATAAGCCCGGCGCCAACGCCCACGCCAATCGTCACCCAACCTGCCAGTGACCAGTCAACATTACGATGACGATGGTGGCTTAACGCCGACACAAAAGAAGTGAATATAATCGATGCCAACGAAGTCGCAATGGCAATTAAAAAGGCGGGTTGCTCACCCACAATGCCCAATTCAACCAGCACCGCAGATAACACAGGCACAATGATTAAACCGCCGCCAATGCCCAGTAATCCGGCAAGAAATCCCACCAGTGCCCCAACCACAAGGCAAATCAGAAAGACAGTCAGCAAAGTCATCGCCAGCAAAAAATAAGGTATGCGAATGTTAGCAGGTGAGAAGGGGAATTAATACCGTTGTATTGATGAATCTATGGCCATGAATTATGACATTTTCAAATCGTCAAATTAGCCTTCACGGTAAAATTGTCACTATCAACACTTGTTGTTTTTGGTGGTTAGAGCTATTGTTGTCGCTTTCGTTTTTACAGGAATCAGACTATGAAATCTCGCGCTGCCGTTGCTTGGCAAGCAGGCCAACCCTTGGCCATTGAAGAAATTGATGTTGCAGGTCCAAAAGCGGGTGAAGTATTAATTCGCATGGTCGCCACTGGCGTTTGTCATACCGATGCTTTTACTTTATCGGGCAGCGATCCTGAAGGCATTTTCCCCAGCATACTGGGCCATGAAGGCGGTGCAGTGGTTGAAGAAGTGGGTCCTGGTGTCACTACTTTGGCCGTGGGCGATCACGTTATTCCGCTGTATACACCTGAGTGTGGCCAGTGTAAATTTTGTTTATCTGGCAAAACCAACTTATGCCAAGCCATTCGGGCAACTCAGGGCCAAGGGCTAATGCCTGATGGCACCAGCCGTTTTTCACATAATGGCAAGACCCTGTTTCATTACATGGGCACCTCAACTTTTTCTGAATATACCGTAGTGCCTGAAATTGCGCTGGCAAAAATCAACAAAGCGGCCCCTTTAGATAAAGTGTGTTTATTGGGTTGTGGTGTCACCACTGGTATCGGTGCGGTACTCAACACAGCCAAAGTTGAACCCGGTTCAACGGTCGCGATATTTGGCCTTGGTGGGATTGGCCTTAGTGCAGTTCAAGGGGCGGTAATGGCCAAAGCCGAACGTATTATCGTGATTGATATTAACGAAGATAAATTTGCCATGGCGAAAATGCTCGGTGCCACAGATTGCATTAACCCGAAAAAATACGATGCCCCCATTCAAGATGTGATTGTTGACCTTACCGATGGTGGTGTTGACTATTCATTTGAGTGTATCGGCAATACCGAATTAATGCGTTCAGCGCTGGAATGTTGTCATAAAGGTTGGGGTGAATCAGTGATTATCGGCGTCGCAGGTGCCGGACAAGAAATCAGCACTCGACCTTTCCAATTGGTGACTGGTCGGGTCTGGCGTGGTACAGCTTTTGGTGGCGTAAAAGGTCGCAGCCAGTTGCCGGGTTATGTCGAACGTTACCTTAAAGGCGAAATCAAAGTCGATGAAATGGTCACCCACACCATGGGTCTTGAAGACATCAACAAAGCATTTGATTTGATGCATCGAGGCGAGAGTATTCGTTCTGTAATAATTTTTTAGTTACAGTTACAGTTATAGTTACACTTTTTAAAGGAAAAAAACCAATGGCGACACTTCAGGCCTCCATCGCAGAACCACAATTGCTCAGTCAGGTTCGCAGTTTTAATGGTTGGATCAACACCTACAACCATCAGTCTGAGCAAAACCGCTGTGAAATGCGTTTTACGGTCTACTTGCCGCCACAAAGCGAAACCAACGATAACTTGCCGGTTTTATACTGGTTATCAGGTTTAACCTGTACTGAAGAGAATTTTATGACCAAATCGGGTGCCCAACGATATGCCGCCGAACATGGCATCATCATCGTCGCACCAGACACCAGCCCGCGTGGTGATTTGGTACCGGATGACCCGCAAGGCGCATGGGATTTTGGTCTCGGTGCCGGTTTTTATGTCAACGCCACCGAAGCCCCCTGGTCACAGCATTACCGTATGTACGACTATGTGGTCAAAGAATTACCCGCCTTGATCAACCAGCATTTTGGCGTCGACCCGCAGCGCAAGTCGATTTCTGGTCATTCAATGGGCGGTCATGGTGCTTTAATGATTGCGTTAAAAAACCCAGGTGCTTACCGCTCGGTATCGGCCTTCGCCCCTATCGTTGCACCGATGCACTGTCCATGGGGAGAAAAAGCCTTCAGCCAATATCTTGGTGATAACAAAAGCAGCTGGCAACACTATGATAGTTGTTACCTCGTTGAACACCCGGTTGAGCCACAAACCGATAAATTGATGCTGCTGATTGACCAAGGTGAAGCGGATGGATTTGTGACAGAACAATTACAGCCTCAGCTGATGCAGCAAAGCTGTGAAAAAATGGCCCATCCATTAACCCTCAATATTCGCCCAGGTTATGATCACAGCTATCATTTTATCGCCAGTTTTATAGGCGAGCATATCGAGTTTCATGCTAAGGCTTTGAAATAACAAGTGATTCATGGTGCGCGAGGCTGTTGATTTAATCGCCGTAGGATGGTGTAGAGCGCAGCGAAACCCATCATTGGTGTCAGAAATAGCCGTAAAATCGCCATTGATTGCCAAATTCTGATGGGTTTCGCCTTAGGCTCTACCCATCCTACGGTCAAAATGGACTTTTTCAACAGGCTGGCG
>JBLGCB010000239.1:0-10396 GCA_047617105.1 Phenylobacterium sp.
CAACGTGACCACCCTACGCAGTCCATAGTAAGCTTCGGATTTTTGTTCCAATATAACAAGAGCACACAGCAGGAATATTAATGGATACTTTTTTGGCCAATATCGCCACCTTTCCCACCGCTATTTTTACCACCTTTATGCTGGTCGTCGCCGGATTTTGGCTGATGGCCATGCTTGGCTTGATGGATATCGAAGGTTTAGACTTCGACATCGATTTTGATGCCGAAGGTTTAAGCGGTCTATCCGCCCTAGCAGTCGCTCTGGGCCTGACTGGCGTACCACTGACCATAGTGTTAAGTCTGCTTGGCCTGATTAGCTGGCTGATTTGCTATTACAGTGTTCACTTCGGATTATCCCTTATAGATTCACAAGCCGGTATTATCCATACCGCCGCAGGGGCTGGCATCGCCCTATTCAGCTTGATTGTCGCTTTGCCCATCACCGGCCAGGTGATCAGGCCGCTGAGAAAACTGTTTTCTAAACTCAATAGTGATACCAGCAGTAAATCACTATTGGGCACCACCTGTACCATTCGTACCACCCGTGTTGACCAAGAATTTGGTGAAGCAGAATGCATGTTTAACGATGCATCGCTGATCATCAAAGTTCGTGCCGACATACCCAACGATTTCGCCAGAGGTGATCAAGCAGTGATAATTGATCACAATGTTGAAAATCAAAACTATCATATCGTGTCACCAACAGAATTTAATCACTAGAAAAACGAAAAGGAAGCCTCATGGACAACGCCACACTCACACCGATACTTATCAGTGCTGCCGTCATCGTCGGTATCATTATCAGCATACTGCTGGGTATTCGAATGGTATACAAAAAAGTCAGTCAGGGATATGCGATGATCATCAACGACATCTCTGACACCCCAAAAGTCAGTTTTACCGGCTCCATGGTACTGCCGGTGCTGCACAAAATGGAGATCATGAAAATCTCACTGATCACCCTCGAAATAGACCGCCGCGCCAAAGATGGGCTGATTTGTCAAGATAATCTGCGGGCCGACATCACCGTCGCCTTTTACCTGCGGGTGAATGAAACCCGCGAAGACGTGCTGAAAGTAGCCAAATGTATCGGCGTTGACCGGGCATCAGACAAAGAAGCGGTTAACGAATTGTTTAACGCCAAATTCTCAGAAGCGCTTAAAACCGTGGGCAAACAGATGTTATTTCTCGACCTATTTGAAAATCGCATCGGCTTTCGTGAAAAAATCATCGAAGTCATTGGTGATGACTTAAGTGGTTATGTACTCGAAGATGTCGCCATTGATTACCTCGAACAAACCCCTAAATCTCAGCTCGATCCGAACAGCATTCAAGACTCTGAAGGCATTCGCCGTATCACCGAAATCACCGCCGAGCAAAACATTCAAACCAACCGGCTTGAAAAAGACGAAGAACTGGCCATCACCAAGAAAAACGTCGAAGCCAAAGAAGCGATGTTATCCCTTGAACGCCAGCAGGCAGACGCACAGGCCAAACAAACCCGTGAAATTGAATCCATCCAGGCCCGTGAAGAAGCCGAAACCGCCAAAGTGCAACATGAAGAACGCCAGCGTTCAGAACAGGCACGTATAGAAACCGATGAATCCATTGCCATTCGCGAAGAAAACAAACAACGTCAGGTCGAAATCGCCCAACAAAACCGTCTGCGAGCGTTGGTGATTGAGCAGGAAAAAGTGCAACGGGCCAAAGAAATGGAAGCGGTCAACCGCGAGCGAGACGTTGAGCTAGAGCAAATCGCCAAAGAAAAAGCCCTTGAAGAAGAGCGTAAAATCATCGCCCAAACGGTCAGTGAACGCATTGCGGTAGACAAAAAAGTCGCCGAAGAAGAAGAGCGCATCAAAGAATTACGCGAAGTTTCAGAAGCAGACCGCCAGAAACAAGTCAAAGTACTTGATGCCCAAGCCAGCGCCGAAGAAAAAGTGATTCAAGAAGTGAAAATGGCCGAAGCCGATGAGCAAAAAGCCCACTTTAAAGCCAAAGAAATCAACCTGATTGCCCAAGCCGAACTCGAAGCGGCCTCAAAAGACGCCGAAGCGCGTAAAAAGCGTGCCGAAGGTCAGCAGGCCGAAGAAGCCGCCAGCGGTCTGGCCGAAGCCTCCGTGATGCAAGCCCGTGCCATCGCCCTTGAAAAAGAAGGCATTGCCGAAGCTAACGTGATGGTAGCCAAAGCACAGGCACTAGAAACCCAAGGGTTGGCTGAAGCCAAAGTGCAAGAAGAGAAACTCTCTGCCCAAGCCAAAGGTGACGAAGAGATTGGTATGGCCCAAGCCCGTGTCAGCAAAGAAAAGGCCAGCGCGGAAGCCGCAGGATTGGTGGAGAAATTTGCTGCCATGAACGATATGAACGCCGATGCCCGTGAGTTTGAAGAATTCAAGATGAACCTCGAAGCGCACCTTAAAGAAACCATGGCCAATATCGACGCCAACCAAGAAATCGCCAAAGAACAATCTGCGGTTATCGCCGCTGCACTGGAAAATGCCAACATTGATATCGTTGGTGGTCAGGGCGATTACTTTGACAAACTGGCCAAAGGGCTTGGCGGTGGTAATGCGCTCAATGGCTTTATGGAAAAAAGTCCGGTGATCCAGGCGTTGCTAGAGAAGTTTTTAAACGGCCCGGCTGAAAAGAAAATCGCTGATAGCAGCGACGCGTAATTGATGGGTTTGTCGATGACTGGAAGGTCACGCGTGGGCACAAAAAACGTGACCACCCTACATCCCCTTATTATATGGAATTAAAGGAAGCGATTGTGAGCGAACAAGAGCAAACAAACCAAAACGCATCAGCCGCCGAACAAGCCGTCGCCCAAGGTGGTGCCTACGAAGTCATCCGCAACCGACTCGCCGGGTACGGTCAAGACCTCGAACAAAACAGCAAAGGCATCAACGAAGCGCGGCAACAGGAATTCGGCAGCACCGACATGGCGGTGCTCGGCCGCCTGCGCCTGCGCACCGAAAACAACTGTGAAGCCAAAGACTTGGTGCTGGTCAACGGTTATGTTTTATTCGGTTACAACGCCTTTTTAGGCTTACGCAACGAAACCACAGTCGAAGACGTTTTCGGGCTATTTAAACTGGTTGAAAGCGATGGCCAGTATGATGTTGAAGCGGTAGATTTTAAAGGCACTTTTTTGGCCGATCAGCAGTTTGTCGGCGATTTTCGCGAACTCTACAGCTATTACAAAGAAACCGTCTTGAGCCAGTTAGTGGTCAAAGACGGCAAATTACTGGTCGCCTTTCAAATTGGTGAACGGCTCAGTGATATGCGGGTATTTCGTTGGAATATCTCAGCCGATGGCAAAACCTTAGAATACATCGACAACCGCGGTGAACGTGATATCGCGCTACCGCCCAATTATGATTTTGAATGGATTCGTTGCCCGCGCCAAGACGTGATTGAAGGCCGTTATCCGCACATCAACGTGCTCGACACCCTGTTTGTCGATACCCTGCGCGGCGATTTAACCATCAAAGTTGAAAACAACACCGAAAGCGGCATGGGTTTATACGCCGAAAAAGTCGATGACGAAAACCAATCACTAGACGATGCCGAGTTTTATTATGCCGAACTGGGGTCGCTGATTTTACTGAAAATCCGCCCCTATATGGAACAGCAATGGCGTTTTTTGGTCTACAACCGCAATAACCAGAGTATCTTGCGGGTAGACGAAATCAACGACTCCTGCGTGCAATTGCCAGAAGATCACGGCATCATCTTTCCCGGCGGTTATTACCTCACCACCGGCGTTTACAAACAGTTTGAAGACAGCATCGAAGGGCTTAAATTTAAACGCGCCATTCGCTCACCCAACGGCGAAGATGTGCTGTATATCTTCTACCAGCCGCAATCGAATATCGTCGCCTTATATGCCTATAACCTGATCAACAAAAACCTGCAAAACCCATTGCTCGGCCATGGTTTTGGCTTTTTTGACGATGGCCGTTTGGTGATCTTTTACGCGCAAGAAGAAGCCACCCGAATTCATCCAGTACAAATCTGGCAAACCCCTTATTTCTCAGATATTTATGCCAGCAAACAGCCGGAGAAACAAAGCTTCTTTGGCAAAATCGGCAACGCCGAACTGGTCCGTGGCATCTCCGAGTTATATAGCATCAGCCGCATGGTCAGCCAAGACGACGTGTCAGCCGGGCATTACAACGAACTGAGTAAATATTGCCACAAAATATTCGACAACTACCACTGGCTCGATGACCCGTCGCTACCAGACATTGGCCAGATTCTGCGTGATATTGCCGCCACCAGTGAACTGGTACTCGATGAATATGAAAAAGTCGAAAGCATTCGTCAGCAATCCAGCTTGGCGCTGCAACAAGCTGAGAGTTCACAAAGTGAGATTATCAGCCACTTGCGCGATGACAGCTGGCATTCACCAGAAGATTACATCGGCGCACTGGATAAAATTCGCAAACAACGTGGCCACCTGCTGACCATCCGCGAACTGCGTTATATGGATGTTGAACGCATCGCTGAACTCGAAGCGGATATCAGCGAACACGAAGCCCGTATCAACCAATTAACCGTGGAATTTTTAGCCAACGATGATTCGCTTAAAAGCTATTACGACCAAATAGACCATATCGCCAGCCACTACGGCCAATGCAAAAGCACCACCGATATTCAAGTGCATTTAGATTCACTAGTGCAAATGGCAGGCGGATTGGATTTATTATCCGAGCTGATGGCCACTTTAAAAGTGCCCGATGCCACCATTCAAACCCAAATTATCGAAGCCATCTCTGAGGTTTATTCTAAACTCAACCAGCAAAAAGCTCAGGTGCAACATCAACGCAAAAGCTTTGGTGCCGCAGAGGCCACAGCCCAGTTTGGGGCCCAGTTTAAACTGCTCAATCAAAGCATTCATAACGCACTCGGGCTGTCGACTACCCCAGATAAATGTGATGAACAGCTATCACGGCTGTTGATGCAACTCGAAGAACTCGAAGGCCAATTTAGCGAACACGATGAGTTTTTGGCCGATATCCTTGGCAAACGGGATGAAATCTTTGAAACCTTCGAAACCCATAAACAACAGCTGACCGATGCCCGGCAGCGCAAGTGTAATACCTTGTTTGATGCCGCTACGCGGATCATGCAAAGCATCAGTCGACGCACCCAAAAATTCACTGAACCCGATCAACTCAACACCTTTTTTGCCTCCGATGGTTTAATCAGCAAACTCAGAAAACTGGCCGATTCACTGCGTGATTTAGACGATAGCGTCAAAGCCGACGATATTGATGCTCGAATGAAAGCGGCCAAAGAGCAGGCAATCCGCACCCTCAAAGACAAAAGTGAGATTTACGAAGAAGGCGGCAACGTTATCAAACTGGGGCCGAGGCACAAGTTTAGCGTCAATACCCAAGAACTCGATATCACCATTTTGCCACGCAACGATAATTTGGCTTTGCATCTGATTGGCACCGACTTTTATGAAACCATTGAGCATGAGCAGCTAAATGCCCTTAAACCTTTTTGGGCGCTGCATACCCCGTCTGAATCTGATCAGGTTTATCGCGGCGAATACCTCGCTTACCAAATGATTCAAGCGGCCGAGCAAGGCCAAGATAATCTCAGTTGGTCAGCACTCACCAATGCCTGTTCAGATGAAGCCACTCTACTGGGGCTTATCAGAGAATATGCCGCCCCCCGTTATAACGATGGTTACGAAAAAGGCATTCATGACCATGATGCCGGCAAAATACTGATCAAACTGATCCCAGCGCTCGAAAAAGCTGGCACCCTGAAACTCACCTCGCTGGTGCGTGGTATCGCCATTATTTACTGGGCAGAGCATCAGCAACAAGACAGTCAAAGCTTGTGGCCAGGACGGGCCAATAACGCACTGCAAATGCGTCGTCTATTTAACAGCTTAGACGCCCAGCAACAACTACAACAGGAAATTTCCGGGGCAATAGCAACCTTTATCGACGCGCAAGAAATGCCTTGTGAAACGGCTTTAAGCAGCCAGATTGCCGAGTACTTAGTGCTTGAATTAGGTGAACCAGAATTCGCATTTTCTACCACCAAATACGCCCGTCAATTGGTCGAACAATTTAGCCTGCATTTGAAGAGCCTTAATGGTTGGGATCAGTATCAAGATTCACTGGGTAAACTGGGCAACCAAAGCGGCAAACGCTGGTCACTAAGCCACAGCTGGTTAACGGCATTTGTTGATAATCAGCAGTTAGAACAGTTCGCTAATTTTATCCCCGAAGCGGTTGCGCTACTTAACTGTAACAACAACAGCAACAACACCTCCAACAACATCAAACGCCAAGACAAAGACGTTGACCTGCAACTGACCATCGACAAATTACTCGGTGATCACCGAAATATAAAAAGCCAGCAACTGACCATTGTGTTAGATGAGTTTTTACAACGCCTTGAACATCATTGCAACGTCATCGCTACAGGCTATCGCGACTTTCAACAAACTCGACAACGGGTGATTGACGAACAGCGCAAGCGGTTGCGACTGGAAGAGTTTAAAGCCAAACCGCTGAGTTCATTTGTCCGCAACCAACTGATTAACGATGTTTACCTGCCAATGATTGGTGATAACCTGGCCAAACAAATGGGCACCGTGGGGGCCAATAAACGCACTGATTTAATGGGTTTATTGTTGATGATCTCCCCGCCGGGTTACGGTAAAACCACCTTAATGGAATATGTCGCCAATCGACTGGGATTGATTTTTATGAAAATTAACTGCCCCACCGTTGGCCACGAAGCCACCTCTATTGACCCATCACAGGCCGCTCACAGTGGCGCCAAACAAGAATTAGAGAAACTCAACTTAGCACTCGAAATGGGCAATAACGTGATGTTATACCTTGATGATATTCAGCACACTAATCCGGAGTTTCTTCAGCAATTTATCTCGTTGTGTGATGGCACCCGGCGAATAGAAGGTATCTGGAAAGGCCAATCGAAAACCTATGATATGCGCGGCAAAAAATTCTGCGTGGTGATGTCGGGCAACCCTTACACCGAATCTGGCGAAGCGTTTAAAATCCCAGATATGCTGGCCAACCGAGCCGACATCTATAACCTCGGTGATGTCCTTGGCGGCAAAGAAGCGGTATTCAATATGAGTTATATCGAAAATGGCCTGACTTCTAATGCCATTCTTGCCCCGCTCGCCACCCGCGATATGAAAGACGTCTACCAACTGGTCGAGATGGCCAGAGGCACCGACATTGCCGCAACCGATTTAAGCCACCAATACAGCGGCGCAGAAATCAAAGAGATCACCGATGTCTTGAGCAAATTATTTGTGATTCAAACCGTGGTATCGAAGGTAAACCAGCAATACATCGCCTCCAGCGCCCAAAGCGATCAATACCGCACCGAACCGAGTTTTAAATTACAGGGTTCTTATCGCAACATGAACAAAATGGCCGAAAAAGTTTCAGCGGTGATGACCGAAACCGAACTGATGCAGTTAGTGGGCGATCACTATGTTGGCGAAGCGCAGTTATTAACCGCCGGTGCCGAACAAAATCTGTTGAAGCTGGCAGAATTGCGCGGCAATATGACCGATGAAGAAACCACACGCTGGGACATGATCAAAAAAGACTTTATGCGCAGCAAAGCCCTTGGTGGTGATGACAGTGATACCGGCAGCCAAATTGTGCTTAAACTGCATGATATGGTCGAACTCCTCAGTCAGTTCAACACTGCTGAGCCGAATCAATCGACTCACAACCCCTCATTTGAGCAGCTGCAACCGTTATTGGCGCTGTTGCAACGTTCACAACAGGATGTTGGCGGTTTGAGCCAACAACTTGACGGCTTAAAGGCTCAGGCGACCTCGTTGTTAACAGCCCCTGCGCCGTCAGTGGTAACCACCGAACCTGTTTTAACCCAAAGCATCCAGCAAACCATGCCAGATGTTGAACAACTGGTGGCCACTATGGCATCGACATTTCAAGGGATTATTGAATCATTGGTCAAAGAGATGCAGCCAGAACAGCAAAACAAATATCTGGCGGCTTCGGTGTCTTTAAGTGGAGGGGTAAAGTCTGGGAAGTAGATCGTAGGGTGCGCCATACGCACCATTAATCGCCCGACATTATTGGTAGTATCGTCGCTAAGGTTTATTGCTATATTTTAACCGACGATCCTGTTTCTTTCGCCATGGCTCTGCCACTTATTTAATTGTTGATATAATGCAGTTAAAGCAAAGTTAGCTTTGTTATAAGAAACTCGCAGAGTTTCCTCAACCTTGGATTGCCTGAAGGGCTCAATAGTACATCCATGATTACATTCGATTATGAGTGCTAAAATCTTTGTCACATCATGACCGGAGCACACCATAAACTGACAAGCATTTCTCTTTCTTAGATTCTCAACGCCCTCAACAAACGCCTTATACATCTTCGGTTGCGCAGATTTGGAACAATGAATAACTTCATCAATAAATTTTTCTTGGCAAAATTCGCCCTTCAACCCAGTGATTTTAATAAAGCTATCAAAGTCAATCTCATCGAAAGCAAGGCCATGCTTATGTTGGGCATTAAACCATTTTAACAAGCCGATTTCATATGCCAAACGTAGTGATTCTTGCAATAAATTCCTTGTCAACCCATCACGGTAGCCCTGTGTCGCGTATTCTGAAATGATGGCATCAATGCCAACGCCCTCAATGATCAGGGTTTCGCTATCATGGGTGTCAGTAAAAAAAATGGGCGGGACCGGAGCCACTGCATTAAGATGGTCAAAATCGGCATCACAAATACCCACTACTCGATCAGGATATTCGTCCTTAACCCCTTTAATAATCGTCATCACATTATCTTTACCGTCAAAAGAATCCAGCTTGACTTGCGAACTATCCAGCAATTTATCAAATAATTTAATATCCGTACTACCTTCAAGCATAACAATAACTTTTTGCTGATAATTTTTATGCTTTAATAGACTTAAAATTTCAGTTCTTTTTGAACCAACGGTAATATGTTTTTTCAATCCTCGACTCATTCCTCCTCCAAATCAACGGTCAGATTCCAATGAATATCAATAATTTGCGGAGAATGGGTAGCGATAATGACAGAGACATTTTGCATATCGATGATCCGTTGGATATCACCCAAAAACTCTTTTTGCCAAGCGATGTGCAATGAAATTTCAGGTTCATCAATCAATACCAAGTCATTGTCTTTGGCTTTAAAAATCAGTTCATAGACCAATACAACTTGATGTTGTTCGCCAGAAGATAACTGAGTTAGTTTCAAAGGCTTACCAGCATCACTAATAAATACAAAACCATCATGAGGGTT
Organism: Phenylobacterium sp.; assembly: GCA_047617105.1. Taxonomy (GTDB): domain Bacteria; phylum Pseudomonadota; class Gammaproteobacteria; order Enterobacterales; family Alteromonadaceae; genus JABSOG01. The sequence continues at coordinate 9,323 of JBLGCB010000239.1, forward strand.
TACTTTAACCTGTTTAAATGCCAACCCTTTGTTATTTAATATTGTCGTAAACAGTTCTATTCGACTCAAAATGCGTTGGTAAATTTTTAATTTTTCAGCATGATCTTGTACATACAAAGACAAAAATTTTCGGTCTTCCGCAGGAATTTCAGCCATCTCCAAATTAAATGGATCAACCTCGGTCAATACCCCATGTTTTTTCAACCGCTCATGATTGGCTTTCAAAGTCTCAATTTGGTCACTCAATTCCGCTGAATCAAATATTGTTGTTGCGAAGGGTTTTGCAAACCATCTTGATGGCAATGAGGCATCCAGCTCTCGTGCTTTAGTATCATATTTTATCTTGCAATGCGTCAACTCAGCTCTTAGTTCATCTGCATATTGTTCTATAGTATCAATGGGTAACCTTTCGCCACCGTTGTAAACATCTCTGCCCATATCAGCACGCCGTAATAAGCGTTGATCTTTTACAATGTGGACATTAATCGCACTGACGATAGTATCAAGCCAATCGTCCAACTTAACACTTTTAGTGCCTATATAAGCTCTTACTTTAGGATACCTATCCATGACCTCAGCAAGCGACATTCTTCTACCAGTTCTCGATTCATACCAACGATTTGGCGTAACGCGCCTCAATTGAGGAACGATATCAGCAATACGGTTCAGTTGCCTCTCTGGCAATTCATCTCTCTCGGCTTGTCGACCAACAACAATAGAATGTAACACAACAGCTGAACTGACTTTATCATCAGGCTCACCACGAACCAATTCAATCTCTAACACTTGACTTTCTATTTGACGGATCAGCAAATATTTGCCAGCAAAAATCAGATAAACTTCAGCAAACTCCACTCGACTAATAAAGTTAAAATCGCCTTTAAAAACCGCATTAACAATATCGAGTATCATCGTTTTACCATAGCCGTTTGGCCCAGTAATAATGGTGATCTTCTCTTCATTATTCAGCGGTATTCGGTGATTAAAATGACCAAATAGTTTATTGATTCTCAGTTCTTTAAGTTGCATAAATCATCCTGTTTTATATTTAATGCAGACAATCCAATGGTGGGG
>JBLGCB010000240.1:0-10342 GCA_047617105.1 Phenylobacterium sp.
TCGCCTAACCTAATCTCCACTTTGGCTTTTGAGCCCGATAAATAGCTGAAGTAGTCATTGGCGACAGTGGCAACATCAGGGTTCAATTCATAAAAAACATACTCATCACCGACATGACCATAACTGGCCAAAGTGCCTGTGCCTAAACCAATAACGCCTACTTTTTTTTGCCGCTCTTTTAACTGGGCGGAATTCATTCGACTCCAGCGCCAACGAAACACCAGTACCATGGCGATAGTAACTGGTCGGTGTCTGACTTTGTTGTGGCGAAAGCGATTGGGTACCATGAGACGTTGTGCCATCAAATAAAACTCTTTGGTTCGCTTCAATATCTTTTACCGCCAATGTGCCATAGAAATTACGGCTATTGTGCACATCATCCTGATAATACAGCTTATCAAGTTTGACAAAATATAAACCAAAAGCAATAAGGCCACCAACGCTGGCTATGCCTAACCACATATTCTGTATCATCACCGGTTTGGTTTGTTGCCCATCAACACGTTGTTGGTAAATGGTTATCGCCAATAATGCATAAACCAACATAATGCCAATAGGAAATTCGTAATACTGAGTAAACATTTTCTCAGCTAGGATTGAGGTAAATAAACTGCCAACCACGCCACCAGTGGCCATTAAAAGATAAAATAAGGTCAACTGCTGCTGCACTGGCTTTAACCTCGCAAGTTCACCATGACAGACCATGCAGCCACAAAATAAAATCAAGGTTTAAATAAACACTTGTAAACCAATGTCAAACTGAGTGCCTATAAAAAACATCAACACCGCAGCTAAAGAACAACAGGCAAATAACGCGAACCAAACTTTTCTCACATACCATTTATCTTGGTTAAAACAGATAATATAAGTCAGCAAATAAATGCACAGTGGCAATATCCATAAAAAAGGTGTCGGAGGCACGTTTTGGGTCATGGCATTGGTGGTCGACATCATCAAAATAACACTGGTCGCTGAAAATAATAACCATAACAAACCCGTGTCAAAACCTTTATTGGCTTCATCCTCAGTCGCGAGTTCTTTGGTCACCGGAGTGGCCAATTTCTGCTTATTCAATTCCTGCTTAGCTAATTGAACACCACAAAAGATGATCATCAAGGCAAAAGCACCGTAACCCATTGACCAAATGTTTGATTGTAAGGTGGTGGTCATATTGGGTTCGATTAAGACCGGGTAGGATAAAAGCGCTAATAAGGACGCCAAATTTGATAGCGAATATAACCGATAAGGGGTGGTATTGGCCGGGATAAAACTATACCATTTTTGAATTAACGGGGCGGTAGATGATAGCAAAAAGTAGGGAAAACCGATGCCAACGAGAGGGTATGAGTGAAAGGCGTGATGGGCAAAAACAGCACACTTAAACCCACTAATACGCCGTGAATAATTACCTGATGATTAAGATTGGCTAGCTTGATGAGGCAATGAGAATATAAATACCCCAGTAACAAAAATAACTGAAAAAAAAACAACATACAAGCTGTCCAGACAGCCGCCCCACCACCAAAGTAGGGTAACGCCATTTTGGCCAAAATCGGCTGGATCTGAAACAATAAAAAAGAACTGATAAAAATGGTAATGAAAAACTTCATGGTTTGACCAATATGTTCCTAGGCGTAATTAGTATCCGCCAGACGAACATTAAACTTGGCCGCCCCAGTCTCAAACAACTGCTCCAAAGAGTTTTCTAGCGCATCGTTATCCTCAAACTCAAACGCATCTACCTGGTCATCAAACTCCACCGTCGCCCAACCATTACGACCGGCATTTTGCACTTGATGCAACGCCATGTCAGCGAGGCTCAAAGAGACTTCCCAGTTAATCAATTGACCACCTATCAGTGGCAACGGATAAAACGCATAACCGATTGAACAGGTGATATTGACATCTTGGCCGTCAGGCAGATAAAACTCACCATTGGCCACCGCCAAATTCAATTCATAAATAAAGCTTTCAATCTGGTTGGCCTGGGTATCACGCAATACAATCAAAAACTCATCACCGCCCCAACGTACCACGTAATCTGAACCACGGGTTTCACGGGTCAGTAACACCGCAAACTGTGTCAGTACAGAATCGCCAGCAATAGGCCCGTGACCATCATTGATGTGCTTAAAGCCGTCAATGTTAATCACCACCAGCGCAAATGATTTGCCCTGCGCCATCATCGACTCTCGGTTACGTTGATAATGCTCAATGTCTTTAGGTAACTGTTCGTAAACAAAATGACGATTACGCAAACCACTGAGTTCGTCTTTGTTACTCAACTGCTTTAACTTTTGATTGGCTTCGTTGAGTTGAGCATTCACCGATTGCAACTCAACGGTGCGCTGCTCCACCAATTCTCTGAGGGTTTCACGTTTACGTACTTCGCGATTACGGATCAGCAATACCACCCCATACAACACCAAAATAATCAGCGCACCGACCAAAAGACGGTATAACATGGTTTCGGAAAATTGCTTCGGCACTTTTAACACAATCGAGGCATCTTTGGCTTCATGCCAAGTCTGATTGACCTGGCGGGTCTGCACTCTGAAAGTAAAAGTACCTGACGGTAAGTTGGTAAAAACCGCTTCACGGCGGGTATCAACATAATTCCAGTTGGCATCATAACCTTCGAGTCGATACCTAAACTGTTCCGACTGCGGTCGTTTATAATTGATGGTGCTGTAAAATACGGTGAAATCTCGCTCGTTAAGGTCAAGCTGAAAATCCTTCTGTTTACCAATCACGATTTTACGTCTGGCAGTGACGATATTTTGAATAATCGGCGCAATCTGATGACTACTTTCGCCATACAAATCAATATCCTTGGGCACTTCAACCACCCCTCTGGATGAAGGAAACCACAGGCTATCGCCATAATCAGCAATTTTTTGATGGCCAATGCCGTTGCAACAACGCCCTGAGGTCGCCCCTAATTGGCGATCAAACGGCGAGAGAATGTTCTCAATCTGAATATTGCCGGTACCACTGCCAAGCTCAATCACTTTAAAGCGATAAACCCCTCGAAGCGTACTGACCCATACCACATTACTCGGCTCAGGTGGCTCTTGCTGGAGGCTTTGTTCAAACTGACGCCAGCTATGGGGCTCTTGTTGCAATCCATCTTGTGCTTGTTGGGCTTGTTGCTGTTCTGTTAATTGTTCAATCAGTTGCTCGTTCAGTTGGGCGTCAAGTTGAACTTTACGCTGGTAATGCAACGCCACTATCACCCCATTGGCCAATCCGCTGGACTCATCGTACTGAACCCACTCATCGCCCTCTTTGGCACGATAAAATAAACCATCATCCAAAGTGCCCAGTAACACCCCTCGCTCGCCTAAATCGAGAATCGAAGTGACGTAACTGCGATATAACGCAGTACCTAGGCCCATTCTTTCAATGTTATTGCCAGTAATTTTATAGACCCCACGGGTGGTTGCTACCCAGCTGCTGTCTTGTTGATCTAACACATAGGTGATATTTTTTGAATCAAAACGGGCATTAAAACGGTAGGGAATCAAGCGGCCTTTGGCATATTGATAAAGCCCTTGGGAGGTACCTAACCATACGCTGTCATCTTGGCGTTTAACAATCACTCGGATCAGCGACCACTGAAGCGGCTCTAGCGCCCGGGGAATGGTTAATTGACCGTCTTGGTACACTAGCAAACCACTTTCTGTGGCCAGCAAGACTTTGTCGTCGTCACTAAATGCCATACCATAAATATTCTGGCGATGTAAAATACTCGGCGGTACCACAGGTTCAAATTTGCCTTCTTTATCTAGCGTGCCCACGCCTCTTTGTGTGCCCACCCACAATTTATCCCCCGGACCACTGGTGACACTACTGATAAACCTTGATGGCAAGTTTTTGGGCTGATGACGAGAAATACTGCTGACACTGGCGCGCCATAAACCATCGCTATTACTGGCCAACCAGATATTACCGTCACGATCTTCAAAAATATCAGTGAACCACGGTGAATGGCCCAATTGCTCGGCGACTATCGGCTGCCATTTCTGACCACTTTTGCGATAAAATAGGCTGCCTAGGGTCGACAGCCACATGCCACCACCACTGTCTTTAACAATTTTATACACCGGGATTTCTTGACCCAGCGGCAATACTTCACGCTCAATTTTATTTTTGCTGGTGACCCTGAAAGCGCCGATTTCGGTGGCCAGATACAAACCTTCGGTTTCGCTCCAGAACAAATCGTGGATGATTGATTGGCTGATTTTGCTGGCCAGTGAGATGTTTTTGACAATCACCCCATCTTTGATCAAATAAATCGCCGTATCGGTGACAACCCAAGTGCCCTGTGCCGAGACTTCAATTTTTTGCACTTCACCCAATACTTCTTTGATTTTACTTGGCGCTTTGTCGACTAGTCGGAATAAACCACCCGCCGCCACTAACACTTCTTTTTCAGGGGTTTCAATAATATCGGTGACTTCATCGAGGATAAAATAGTTGGAAAATTGCAGATTGGCCGGATCGACCCCGGATAAACCGGACTTGGTACCGACCCACAGATAACCGGTAGAATCGATAAAAACTTTGTTGATGGCGTTGCTGACCAGCACTTTGTTGTTTTGAGTATTAAAGACTTCGAATTTATTGCCGTCAAAACGGTTCAGACCAAACAGTGAGCCGACCCAGATATAGCCCATCCGGTCTTGGGTAATCGTTCGCACAGATTGCGAAGACAAACCGTCCTGCGCCCGCCATTGTTTAACGTCATAGTCATACATCGACACTTCTGCGGCCATGCTATGATGGGCCAACGACAGTAACAATGATAATGACAGAAAATATGATATCGCGCAGCGATAGAACATAATGCTCACCCTCTAGCTAGTTATTTTTTTAATTATTAATAAAACTCAACAGAAAATGCAGCACCCCCAATGAGAATATGCCAGCAATAATATCATCGATCATGATGCCAAAACCACCATGAACTTTACGATCAACCCAACTAATAGGCCAAGGTTTGATAATATCAAAGAAACGAAACAGGGCAAAGCCCAGTAAAATATTCAACCAAGTGGCCTCAACAAACATCATGGTGACCAAAAACCCGGCGATTTCATCCCATACAATGGCACCGTGATCATGTACTCCAATATCTTTAGCACAACGGTCACATATCCAGATACCCACCACCGACACACACACCGTGATGGCAATATAATACGGCAAGGATAAATAAGACAATAACAGAAAGATTGGAATGGCCACCAAGGTGCCCCAAGTGCCCGGCGCAGGTCTTAATAAACCGGCACCAAAACCCAACGCCAAAAAGTGATGGGGTTTGGTTAAATCAAAACGCGCTCTGATGGCTTCTTCATCAGCCATCATGGTTGCTCATCAGATGCTTCATTTGAACCTGCAACGCCAGCGAAGTGCTCAAATCCAGTGGGGGAATCAAATTCAAACGGTTTGTTATCATAACGTAGCTCTATCCTGCCCGCCTGCCCCATCACCTGACCAATGCAGGTCAGTTTAATGCCGTAATGGGCCATGCCCACATCCAGCGCACCTCTGCGGTCTTCTGGCACAGTAAACAGCAACTCATAATCATCACCCGCAGTCAGGGCAAACTCTAGATAACGAGATTCATCCACCGACCCTTTAAGGGCATCAGATAACGGCAATTGTTCAAGGTTAAGCACCGCACCAACCTTAGATTTATCAACAATATGACCCAAGTCTGCCAATAAACCATCAGAGATATCAATCGCCGACGACGCAATTTCTCGCAACGCCTGGGCAAAAGCGACTCTTGGGGTGGGATAATCAAAACGGTTATAAATGCTTTTTTGGTATTTAAGCGGTAAGGTGAGGTTATTCTTGATCGCATCTATCGCCACCCCAGCATCACCCACGGTACCGGTGACATAAATCCAATCGCCGGGTTTGGCACCACAGCGAGTGATGGCCTTGCCTTTGGGCACCAGTCCATGAGCGGTGATGGTAATAGACAGCGGTCCCTGGGTGGTATCGCCGCCAATCACCTGAACATTATAATACTCACAAATTTCAAAAATACCGTCGGTAAAGGCTTTTATCCAAGCTTCATCGACTTGTGGCAAAGTAATCGCAATTGAAATCCACGCCGGGTCTGCACCCATCGCCGCGATATCACTCAGATTCACCGCAACAGCACGATGGCCTAACGCTGCCGGGTCAATGTTTTCGAAAAAATGAACCCCAACGTTAAGCGTATCGGTGGTCACCACCAGCTGAGAATTCTCTGGCACATTGATGATTGCAGCATCGTCACCAATGCCAACCTCAACATCTTTACGAGACAATTGTTGCGCGGCAAAATAACGCTTTATCAATTCAAATTCTTTCATCAAAACCTGCTTATTGGTATTGCGGCCATCATTTGCGTATCACTCACAGCTGCAAGCATTACTTATCATCACGTTTGATGAATCTTAACGCTTTATCCAGCACGCCATTAACAAACTTGTGGCTGTCTTCAGCGCCAAACACTTTGGCCAGTTCAATCGATTCATTAATGGCCACTTTTACTGGCACATCCAGACGAAACTTCAACTCATAAGCACCGAGGCGAACAATCGCTTTTTCGACTTCATCAATGTCCTTAAAAGGACGGTCAAGATGTGGCCGAATAATATCATCAAGTTTATCAACATGAGCGACAACCCCGGTGATCAAATCGCGAAAATACTCCACATCGACTTTATTGACATTGTTTTCGAGCAACATCTGTTGCTCAATGTCACCTATCTGATTGCCACTGAGTTGCCATGAATAAATGGCCTGCGTGGCGAGCTTGCGTGATTTGCGTCTGGCTGCTGGTTTCATTATATTTGCTCCAGAACATTAACCATTTCAAGGGCACTTAACGCCGCTTCTGCGCCTTTATTGCCCGCTTTAGTCCCTGAACGTTCAATCGCCTGTTCAATAGAATCTACAGTCAGCACACCAAAAGCCACTGGCACATCAAAGTCCAAAGACACTTGCGCTAGCCCTTTATTACATTCACCAGCAACATATTCAAAATGTGGCGTACCACCTCTGATCACCGCACCTAATGCAATGATACCGTCAAAACCTTTTTTCGCTGCGACACGTTTGGCAGCCACCGGAATTTCATAAGCACCCGGCACACGAACAACGGTAATATCTTCATCTTTAACGCTGCCGTGGCGTTTTAGTGCATCGATGGCCCCTTCGAGCAGGCTCTCAACCACAAAACTATTGAAACGGGAAACCACAATGGCAAACTTTTTGTTTTCAGCGTGGAAATTGCCTTCAATTACGTTCATTTAATGCCCCTATCAGCGATAAGTAAATTGTGAGTCGACATTCAGCCACCAATAACAGCGCCAATCAACCCAGATAAAAAACGGCGCAAATGATACCACAATTTTTTTTTATTCCCGCACAGATTAGTTAAAATTAGCAGATATATCCGAGGATGTGGCTGACGAACGATTAAAATACCATCATTGCGTAAGATTAAACGATAATAAACCATAACTTAGAACATTGACTTTTAGCGCCCCGTCTATCAAAGTATATTCAACCTTGATGAAATAAACTAAGTCTAAACCATGTCTGAATCACTGATCATCTCATCTTTTGAACCTAAACACTTTCAAGACGTCATTGTACTTGGTAACCATGTCCACGGTGACAATTACCTCAATGACGACTCTATTAAGGTGATGCACCAACTCGGCCTGCGCAATGGCCTTAATGCCGGTTTTGTTGCTTATCAAGGAGACAAGCTAGTGGGTTTTCGCCTAACTTACGCCCCCGGTGGCTGGACACTGGATAAATGGTGTACCACCCAAGATTGGCAACATGACATCGATAAAGTCTGTTACTTCAAATGTAATACCGTGGACGAAAGCGTTCGCGGCCAAGGCATTGGTGGGGTATTACTGGCCCGCTCTATTGAAGTGGTGAAGCAACAAGGGGCCACCGCAGGTGTCGCCCATATTTGGATGCAGAGTCCAGGTAACAGTGCCTTCAGGTATATGACCAAAGCTGGCGGTAAGGTGGTTAAAATTCACCAAGAACGCTGGTTGAATAATTCTCTCGAAGAAGGTTACCACTGCGTCATTTGCAATGGGACTTGCCATTGTGACGCAGCCGAAATGATGGTGGATTTTTAAACCATGTATGATCCGCTCGTATCAACTCAGATACCCAATAACCAGGCTTACCCTCAATCATACTGGTTTAATTCCATTGACGATTTTTCGCTGTCAATTCCACCACTGAATCCATTACAGCAAGACATTACCACGGATACCGTAATTATCGGCGCAGGTTACGCCGGACTAAGCTGTGCTTATCACTTGGCCAAACAATATGGTGAACAGGCAGTGGTGCTTGAAGCCAATAATATCGGCTGGGGATGTAGTGGCCGTAATGCCGGTTTTGTGCTGCCATTAAGCGGACGGTTGGGTTATGAAGCGCTGGTGAAGCGTTTTGGCCTAGAGACCACTACCGCCATTCACCATGAGTTTTTAAATGGGGTTGATTTGGTTGAGCAATTAATTGAGCAATCCGGGGTTGATGTTAACCGTCAGCCTAACGGTTACTTGAAAATCGCGCACCGGGCGAAATACTATGACAGCTTGAAACACACCGCCGATTATATGAGTAAACACTTTGGTTATCATGTCGAGCCGCTGTCAAAAGATCAGTTATGTGAGAAATATGTTGATCATCACGGTGCCTACGGTGCCCTGCTCTACCAACAAGGTTATGGTATTCATCCGCTAAAATTGGCGCTGGCATACCATCAATTAACCGAGCAACAGGGTGTCGACATCTACACCAATTCTCCGGTCACCAGCTGGACCAAACAAATTGAAAAGCAAGGCGAACGCCATCTGCTGATCACCCCACAAGGCAAAATCAGCGCCAAAAAAGTGGTTTGTTGTAGCAACGGTTATACCCCTAAAAACTTTCACCGCTCAGTAGACAATCGCAGCCTACCGGTATTAACCAGTGTTATCGTCACCCGGCCATTAACCGCACAAGAGCTGGTAGAATCGCGTTTTTTTACCAATCAGGTGATGATGGATACCCGCCAGCTAAAATACTATTATCGTAAACTGCCAGACAACCGAATCTTATTTGGTGGCCGTGGCGCTATCACCGGCCAGCAAGCACAATCGCCTAAATACCATGAACGCTTGCTCAGTGCTTTAAAGCAAAGCTTTCCGGCCTTAGCCAACATCACCGCAGACTATCGTTGGAGTGGTTGGATTAGCGTTTCTCTTGACGATATTCCACATGTTCACCAAACAGACGATAATGTTTTCTATTCATCGGGTTATTGCGGGGCCGGATTATCATTCAGTACTCAGTCAGGTAAACGGTTGGCCGAAAAAGTCGCTGGCGCAGATGCACGTGAACACAAAAGCGCTCATTCAATCCCTATGCTTAGCACCCCATTACCAAAATTTCCTTTCGCACCTTTTCGGCGGATTGGCCAGGGCATGTTTTATCAATTGGGTCGGGTCAGAGATCAGTGGTTTTAATTTAACTGTAACTGTTTCATTTACATGGGTAAAGCGCTATGCTTGAGCTAATTAATTAAAACCTTTACGGACCCCGTAATAATGCCAGAGAATCGTCGGTTTACTCGAATTGTTTTTTCAACCCCGGTGAAGTTAAAAGCCAAAAGAGCACTTTGGGTCACAGAACTCGTTGACATCTCACTTAAAGGCGCTTTAGTCAAAAAGCCTGACAAGTGGACCTGTAATATTGGAGATCAGTTCACCCTGACCTTTATGCTCGCGGGTTCAGATATAGACATTCATATGCTGGTTCACAAAGCGCATCAAGATGAAGATATGATTGGTTTTACTTGTGACAGTATTGATATCGACAGCGCCAGCCATTTGCGCCGTCTGATTGAACTAAATGTGGGTAGCGCCGATTTGCTTAACCGAGATTTGGAGCATTTGAGCCACCCTGAAGAGGAATAGAGTTCTGGTGGGCTTGCAAAAAGCCCACACCACAACGTTTACAAAACAAAGTTTACAAATCAGCTAACTCTTTGGCCACGACGATAGGATCCACTTCAACACTGCTTTCATCAAGCAAAGTCCAATCCAACCCGACCAGCACACCATCGTTATTTAATTCATCCACCCAAAATTCCAGATAATCATCAATGCTAATGGTCACAGCCTGATAACCTTGCCATTCATCTTCACAATAAGCTTTAGCGCCACTCTCGTTGGACCACAACGGCATCACATCGGTTTTTTCGAATTCAAGCGAATCACACACCACCCAATCTTGCGATGATGGATCTTGTAACGCCCAC
>JBLGCB010000241.1:0-10322 GCA_047617105.1 Phenylobacterium sp.
CCTGTTTAAAGACATGGACCGCAATGACGGCGTCAATTTAAGCAATTTTTATATGCGCCGATTGTTAAGGCTGACCCCGGCTTTGCTGGTTCTGGTGGTGTTTTCGTACATCATCGAAGTGCCCAATTACCAAAATTTATGGCATAACCTGTTTTACATCAACAATTTTTACTCTGTGGCCAGTGAAGCCTTGCCTCACACCTGGAGTCTGGCCATTGAAGAGCAGTTTTATATTGTCTTTGCGCTGCTGATGGTGATGGTTAAAAAACCGCAAAAGCTACTGATTTACCTAGTCGGTTTGGCGGTATTGGCGGTGGTGATTAAATGCGCCATGGTGATGCAAAGCTGGAGTCTGCTCAACGTTTCATTTATGGAATTCATCAGCCAACCGACCTTGTTTCTGCATTATCTGGATACGATTTACATCAAACCCTATGCCCGCTTTGGATCATTTATCTTCGGTGCGCTGGTGATGTATGGCTACCGCTATAAATTGGATTCAGTGAAAGCGTTTTACGCCACATTGATGGGAAAACTGACCGTGGTGATGGCGATTATCGCGGTGATGTTTTTAAGCGTATTTCTCAATACAGATAAATTGTTTATGCAACATTATGCACTCGTCTCGTTTTTCTCTTATGCCTTTACCCACTATTTATTCTCGGCTGCCAGCGCGCTGATTATATTGGCCTTAATGGTTGACGCCAAATCGCTGACATTATTGAACAAATTTTTGTCTATGAGAGTGTGGTATCCAATCGCCCAGCTGGCGTATTCAATCTACCTGTTTCATATCTTGGTGGTGGATCATATTGCTGGCCCGGTGATTCAAATGCTGCGGGATAATGGCTGGATTGGTGTCGAACTGGTGCACTCAATGTCGATATTGATTATTTTTGGCCTAACTTTGTTTTTCTCACTCTGTGTTTCTGCGTTGGTATACATATTGGTCGAACGTCCATTTATGATCCTTCGAGACAAATATTTCGTGGCAAAAAAAACACCTGAACTGAACCTGAACCGTGCCTAAGAAGAAGCTAAAAAAAGCAATCAATGAACACAGGAGGACGACGAATGAACGATAAACAATGGGATTTTAATCGCCAGACCACTGCCGATCAGGTGGTGGCAGGATTAGATCTGAAGGGCAAGGTTGTATTGATCACTGGGGCCAACAAAGGACTCGGATACGAAACTGCCAGAGCACTGGCGAGTGCCGGGGCAAAAGTGCTTTTGTCCTGTCGTAACCTAGAAGCGGGTGCACAGGCAGTGGCCAAAATTAAGCTCAACCACAGCCATGCCCAGGTAGAACGGGTATTGCTGGATTTGGCTTCGCTCAGCAGCGTGCGAACACTGTGCCAGGCACTCAGTGAGCGCCCGGACATCCCGCAGCTTGATGTTCTGATCTGCAATGCGGGCTCAATGTTAAGCAAAAATGGTGAAACTGAGGAAGGTTTCGAACAGACCATTGGGGTCTGTCATATTGGCCATTTTTACCTGACAAAACTGCTGATGCCATTGTTGCAAGCAGCACCGGCACCAAGAGTGGTGATGGTATCGAGCAATGGTCATAAAACCCCCAAAACCCTGGATTTTAGCACCCTGGGGTTACCGCAAAAAAACAGTGAGTACACCTCAATGGAGGCTTATGGCCAAGCCAAACTGTGCAATATTCTGATGGCCAAAGAATTACAGCATCGTTATGGCAACAGCGGTTTAACGGCCTGTGCCATGGATCCGGGCATGGTAGTCACCGATATGGCAACGAAAAGTAACTCAGCGATGATCCGTTTTATCTTCAAGTGGCTAGGATTTCTGATAAAAGGACCTGACCAAGGCGCGGCGACGATTGTGTTGTGTGCGATTGCTAGCAATGCTGAAAAAATAGCGGCAGGTTATTTTATCAATTGTCAGCCCAAAGCCTGTTCGGCAGAGGCCAGCAATCCAGCGGTGGCCAAACAACTGTGGGCGTTAAGTGAGCAGTGGATCGGTGACGTTGAAACCAACTACGCGCAAAGCCAATAACCATTCATTTTTGTAGCATTTTACCCTATAGGGTGTAACCGTCCTGAAACACAGTTTAAGGACTATAACTAGGTAAATAATTATGACATCATACCAACACATTATTAATAACGGCACAGTTGCTGAGCCGTTGCCACTGAGTCTGCTTGACAAGATGATCGACAAATTGTTGATCAAAGTGACCATGACCTATGACCATGTACTTGAACCTAAAATGTTAATGGCGGGACTAGAGAAATTATTGTCTCATTACCCGCACATTGGCGGCAGCTTGGTTGATTTTTATAATGCTGACAGCCGCATTATCGCCGATGACAAAGGCATTTTGTTTAGCGGTCAATCTTTGAACGTGGCCATGGATCAACAGCTTAAAAAACCGCTCGACAGTGATCACCAAGTGCAAATGCCGGCTTATCATGGCGAGTATGTTGACGGTGATCACTTTATCAAAGTGACTTGTAGCGAGTATGTGGATGGTACCCGGTTGGAAATGACCTTACCCCATTTCTTATGTGATGGCTTTGCTTTAACCGGACTGTTGATTGACTGGGCCAACTTGGCCAAAGGTGGGCAAATACAACCACTGAATGTGGATAAATCGAAAATCCTTAAGACGGAAAACAGCATTATCAAGCATTACTACGATTCGCTGACGGTACAACCGATGCCAAGAACTAATCAGGACAGTCATTTGTTTTATATCAGTGAATCGCTGATTGATGACTTGATGGCCGAGCAAATTGACGTACCACCGGCGCAGTTGGCCAGTTTACGCAATAAAATATGGATGGCCTATGTGTGGCAAACCATCACTGCCAGTCGTGCGCCTGAAGATAAGGGCATGGCATCAATTATCAGTCAATTCAATATGCGTGGTGGGCTGGGTTTGGGTCACCGCTACTTTGGCAACGCCATCACCATGCTTTTTGTCGAACAAAGCGTCGACCAAGTGTTGGACCAGTCATTGTCGGTGGCAACCGAGAGCCTTGGCGACATGTTCAATCAGCTGATGAGAGCCAGAAAAAAGTTCTTGCAAAAGACCTTTACCGACTTGGAACAAGGCAATATGCCGGAAATATTACCGGTGATCATGAGCGGCGCTATGTTGGTCAACGATATGACTGAATTCCCCTTGTATGACATCGATTTTGGTCACGGTCGTCCCAGCTGGGTCGAGTTGCCGATGAGCGATTACCTGATGAGACAGGTAAAAGCGCTGCCTGCGCCAGATCAAAGCAAAGGTGTGGTGTTAAATGTCAGCCTGCCAGAGGTGGAAATGGCGCGGTTTATTGAGTTGTTCGGGGCAAAACCGATTAAATCAATGCCTGCACCAGTCGCTCAAGAAACGACAACCTAAACAAATCCCGAAATTTATATATTTACTTATTGGAGCACACTTCATGAACACATCTGTAGACCTGAACAATTTCGACTTTGACAAATTTGCCTTTCGCCAAGTTGGGATTGCTAATACGATTTGCTATTTTGAGTATACGGCTAATGGTACTGTCAATTATTTTTCGTCTGAGATTGAATCCTTTCTTGGTTATGATAAAACTCAGTTGCAATCACCGTATATTGGTGACTTTTTCCCAACTAACGATTCGGCATTTTTTGAAGAATTATTGGCGGACAATTGTGACCAGCAGAACAAGGATTTCGGCGACCACTTGATTTTAAAGCACAGTGGAGAATTCCTCACTGCCAGTTTACGCAGAATACGCATTGATACCAACGGTGAGATAAAAACAGTGTTGCTAGCGATTATTTCCGAGGAGTTAAGCTGCGAAAACTTTTACCAAAATAATGAAGAATCAACCACCCTTGAGCCAATCGTCGATTTTTACGCCGGGCGAGATTATGACGATATTGAGGTACTTGAAGATACCAATGCACACTTAGGATTGTACAACCATCCCGACGATTCTCACGCTGTGGCGGCAGAACGCTTGCTAGAAGAATTCTATGAAAACATTGGTGATTTGAACGACAAAACCGTACTTGATATTGGTTGTGGTCTTGGCCATGGTGCAGTCAGACTGGCCAGCGATTACGGTTGCAAGAAAGTTGAGGGGATCACCATATCCACAGATCAAATCAAAGCTTGCGATCATAAAATGGTAAAAAATGGTCTGGAGGACAAAGTTAACTTTAGTCTAATGGATGCCAACAACATGACTTTTGCGCCACAAAGTTTTGATGTTGTCTGTGCCATGGAGAGTATCTTTCACATGAATCGAGATAAAGTCTTTGGTCAGGTTAACAACATCCTCAAAGATCAGGGTGTGTTTGCATTTTGTGATATTTATCCGACCAATGGTGGCATTTTATATGCTAAAAATGGCTCTCAGGTGTTTGTCAGTATTGCTCAAACCATTCGTCTATTGCGCAAGCATGGCTTTAAAGACATCCGATTCATCGATTGGTCAGATCGCACCGCACCATCTTGGCGCGATATGGCAGCCCCTCTAATTGATTTGGCTGCCATGGCAGTAGAAAAGGGCTTTTCGCTGGAGCAGACTTTTGAATTTGTTCAAAGCAGTATGCCAAGTGAACTCACCGATTCGTTCAAGCAACTGTTAACATCGACCATTTATCAACACAAAATAGGTAATCCGTTAGCTAACTACTCCGAAGAAACGTTTGGTTACGCTTACTTCCTCGCCACCAAATAAAAAACCTTACCGGTTTTATCCGTTTAAGCGCACCAATCAGCGACAAATGACGGATAAAACCGGCTTCACCATTACCATCCCAATTTTGGGTTTACTGACAAAGGAAAGACCATTGTGGAGTTAAAAAACAAAGTCGTGGCCTTAACGGGCGCGGGATCAGGCATTGGTCAGGCGATTGCTTTTCGACTGGCTGAACAGGGCTGCCACCTGGCATTGGCCGATATTGATGCAGCGGCGCTGGAAAGTACCGTGTTAGGGCTGAAAGACTGCCAAGGCACCATATCGCAACACCCATTGGATATTGCCGACAGAAAGGCGGTTGCCTTATTTACCGACCAAGTGATTGAGCAACATGGCAGTGTTGATGTGTTGATCAATAATGCCGGTGTCGCATTGATGGAATCCCTTGAAGAGGTGACCTATGAAGATTTCGAATGGTTATTTGGCATCAATTTTTGGGGCGCGGTTTATGCCATAAAGAGCTTCTTGCCGCATCTGAAAAAAAGCCACAGTGCTGCCATTGTAAACGTATTAAGTGTCTCTGGGTTAATCGGATTTCCGGTTCAGTCTGCCTATAGCGCGTCAAAATTTGCCATTCGTGGTTTGTCAGATTCACTCAGTTTTGAATTAAAAGATACCTCCGTCAACGTCTCGTGTGTGTTCCCGGGTGGCGTGAGAACCAACATTGTAAAAAACGCCAGATACTATAAAAACCCCGACGATATCAACGGGGAGGCGGACCAAGCGGGTTGCGCTGACCGCTTTGAAAAGGCGTTGCTAAGCCCTGACGATGCGGCAAAAATCATCGTTGCAGGCATTCGCAAAGACAAAAAGCGTATTTTGGTTGGCGTGGACGCCAAACTGATTGGTTTTTTAACTCGTTATATGCCCTGGTTAGGCCGGGTATTTGTGAATACGTTTGCCAACATCGGCAAAGCTGCCAAATAGATAGATTGAGAGAGTTATGCTAAAAATAGACCCCAAGAAAATGCACCACTTGTATGGAAAAGACACCGAGAAAAAAAAGCTCACCTACAAGGATGGCGATCTCATTGATTACACCCTCATGATGTTGATTTGCGCCGTGGTGGTGTACCTGTCTTATGGCGCAATGTCAATCATCGGTGGTATTGGCATTTTGCTGTCATTGCTGATGATTTGTACATTCCCATTCAGACATGGTTACAAGCTCAGTGCACCGGTGATTTTAAAAAGGCCCCAGGAACTGATTTATATGGTGCTTTATCGAATCAGCAACTTTCCGCCTTTGGTATTGGTGGCCATCGGTTTTTTATTGCTGGAAAACTATTTGATCTATTTAACCCCCGAATGGCCACACCATACTGAATTGATGCACACCATTGCACTGTGGCTATTTTATGGTCATTTTATCATTATCAGCCTGTATCGAAGCGTGATTTTAGTGGCGCATTTGAAGAAAAAGGAGCAGGTTCATGAAATATTGATGCAGTCTGCCTGGAAACGCTTTATTAGCAAAAAACAATATTTTGACTTGGATATATTTCATGCTTACTTTACCGGGCTGTTGACCCATATTATCCTTATTGCACCTTGGTATATTGTGATTAATAACTTCAAATTTTCAGTGCTGGTTTTGCCGCTGGCGATTATCATCAACATGGTGGTTTATTATCAATATTTAAAGGTATTGACGATAGCGCTCTACCGAGAACATTGGTTGGGGCACAATAGCGAATTTGAATTTCTTTATTTGCATGGGTCACACCACGACGCGATCCCCTGTGGTTTGATTGGCGTGTCTGGTAATGGATTTTTAGAAGGATTTGTCAGGCATAGCGTGGCTTATACCACTGCTTATTTTAATCCTATTTTCGCTTTTCTTGCTTACACCATGGACATTTATGCCGACATTGTTGCCCATCAGTATATCCCCGGCGTATATCCCGGCTCCGTGACACCGCCCACTCACCATGGCGTCCATCATTTTATGCAATTGCTACCGTTAAGCTCCGGCACCAATTCTGAAGATCGTCTGCCGGACTTGGGTTTTATCAAATCCGCAGATGCGCCGATTAAAATGCCTGAAGCATTAATCAATTCGATTCAATTGGACGAACAATTGTCGAATTACAAGCAGGATAATCCTAGGTTCAGATGGTATGTTGAGTTGATTCGCAAATATCAGGGGGATGATGGCAAGTTGGATTGATGGGTTTTTGGTGGAGTGAGGATGATGGTGCCAGTGGTGCCATCTATCCTGTATGACGAGATTGTGCCGCTAATGAGGTGAGAAATGATAGCTTATGCTGTCATTTATATTGTCAAGATATGGTGAAGCTAAGCTGGGGTAGGGGACTGCCTGAAGCTTAGTCACATTTATACCAACCAGGATCATTAATCATCTGCCAAAACGGCCAAATTCAGATCAAAAATACTCAACAAGATTGGTGAGCGTGGTGCGACATTTCGCTTCGAGGCTGGGGAACGGAGCCATTTTGTTGGTCTTTTCCTTTCAATTGTTATTTTTCCCTGTTTATACTTGTGACCAGATGGTGACTAAATACGTTCAAACTTGTGATTAGTGATTGAATTCCATCTCTAAAATCTTTTAATTCACCTTCATTTAATTTTAATTCCACAGCATAAGAGATACCAGCCTGGTGACTACAATGGTTTTTGACTAGCGCCGTTCTAAATATCAGAAACAGGCGATTAGTCACCCATGTTTCGTTCTTTTTTGAGACAAACTGCTCATTTTGGTTTATTGTATTAGATACAAGAGTTTGATAAAGACAAAACATAGAGTGAAATTGCCGAATGTTTCTTTTAGTAGTCAAAGTTTTAATCCTACTTTAACAGTTTGGAAAACGGTCAATTTGTCGAACTGGAGTGGGTATTCATTTCAAAGGCGCATCGATGAAAAATTTAGTATTGTTATTAATGGCACTGTGGCTGGGTGGCGACACGGTGGTCACAGCTTCAGCCACGATCATTGAGAAACCGGGATATATTGCGGTAGTCGGTTATGGCACCAGCAATGAAAAGGCCCGTTTAAATGCCTTGGCTAATTTATCAGAATCCTTGTTTGTTGAAGTTAGCAGCCGATCGGTTTTACGCTCGTCAGTCACGCAAACATTTGAGCAAGAATTTAGTCAAAAAATTCAAGTGGATAGCCATGCTTCGTTATATGGCGTGACTACAGAAACTTTAACCAGTAAAGGGGATGAACGTGTCGTTGAAGCAAGGATAAATATCGCTATTGCCGCCAAAGTCTACATTAATCTGTTGCCTCCTCTGGTTAATAAAATAAACACTGGTTTGGCTCAGGGAGTCGGTCATATGCCCGCGCTTAAACGTGTCGGTATTTATTATCAAAAATTGGAGTTGGTGCAACTTTATGAGCAATATCAGCAGCTTTTTTTGATTCTTGAAGCACATAATCAAAATTGGCTGGTGCAAACAGAAACAGCGCTTAGCGAAGCTTTTCGAAAGATCGAAAAACCATTGATCAGTTTACAATCTATAGTGACGGATATTGGCAATTTAAAGGAAGGTTTCACCAGTAATATGGAACTGGCAGGACATTTACTAAGTTGGGATTTTGTGTCAACCCAGATGGACAATGTACATGTTTGCCCGGTATTTGGTCAAAAAGGTCAACGACTCGACAAACAACATATTAT
The DNA here is from genome assembly GCA_047617105.1 of Phenylobacterium sp. Taxonomy (GTDB): domain Bacteria; phylum Pseudomonadota; class Gammaproteobacteria; order Enterobacterales; family Alteromonadaceae; genus JABSOG01. The sequence goes on from JBLGCB010000241.1 coordinate 8,366, forward strand.
TCCTGCGACGCTTTGGGGTCGAATACATGGAAGCGTAGATGAATCGGTCCCCCAGTCTTATTTGATTGGCACAGCAATATTGATGGAGGGCGGTATCCGCATAGAATATAAACTGGTAGACCCAGACAAGAATACACCAAAGAGCATAGCTTATGTCAAGGTGAAGTTGGCAGAGGGTGGTTGGAAAAATCCCGAAAACACCCCTGATAAAACTAGAGTGTTATTTGAATCTAAGCAGTATTTTTGTGAAGTGAAAAAAAACTTTGCAGAATGTGATGGCGTAAAGAATGCCATAACCATTGATGATCACACCAGCCGTCCGGCGAAAAAGTTACTGGCCGGAATATTTAAGAAAAGCACTGACATTCAATGGATTAGTCCCGACAACTGTGTGGATAAGGCGGGGTTTAGCAACCAAAAACGAATCTCATATTACAATGTTGAATGGTTGGTTGAGATCGACAATAAAACGGTAAAAGCGATTGAAACCGATATCGGTGAAGATCTGATTGATATGCCTTATGCCCGTGCCAACGTTAATTTTACCTTACGTAAAGGCAAAACAGGTGAAGAAGTACTTGATTTGAATGGTGAAGGCGGTGCTGATTCATCATCAGGCGTTAATATTGACTTGTTAAAAGAGTCAACATTAAAAGCACTGCAACAGATTGTTAGCCAAAATATCGGAGATTTTTAAACATGAGAGCGGTATTGGTTTTATTAGGATTTATGTTTAGCGTTTTACCGGCTGCTGCGGAACAGTTGTATTACGATTTTAAAACTAAAGGGTTCAAAGTTGATTTTGCCCAAAGAGATCAGGGGGAATTGGCACTGCAACTAAAACAATACGACAAGGCGGCCAAATTTTTCAAACGTAGTTTTGAGTCAATGCCGTCACAAAAAGCATTATATTATTACCGTTATGCGCTTCTGAGGACCAAACCATCAGCACAACCGATTAAAATCGCGAGCGAGAATGGATTACAGATACGTTCAAGCTACCCGATGAAAGAAATATGTGTTGGCTACCGAGCGGTTTTATCATTGAAATATCCTTGTGATGAAACATCAACCTTTGCATGGTTTTTATTTACCCAATGGCAATCAGATCAGGTAGAGACCCATTTGACACCTCAATTGTTATCTTATCTCGCCCAATCAGCTGATGTTTTGGCATTGCAACCTTTTGCTGCCCAAACTCGGTTACAGCCATTACCAGCAAAGATGGTTAATTCGCATAAATTGGCCATGGGTTTTTATGCCAAATCACAGCCTTTCTTTTCACTGAGCAGCGGGGTTTATGCAACAATAAAAGCATCATTGGTCGCACATCAGACGACATTGCTTGACCTAAATGAGCAAAAGAAAATCATTGATAATGAGCGGTTGTGCCGCACCACAATGATTCAGGAATGTGACACAGGCTTGCTGTCAAAACATCGAAAAGATGGTGTTTTAGCGCAAGGTAAACGATTGAGAATGTACTTAACGGTGAGTAGTCAAAACTTGTCTAATGCGCGGCTGGAAGTGGAAGTATTGGTTGCTATGTTGGATTTAATGGACAAAAAAACATTGGCAGTCAACGCTTTTTATTATCGTTCGCCCAAAGTCACGCTACAGAATAAAAAGGCTCGGGTATCTGTACTGCAAGATCGTTTGGCTAAAGATATCATGCTGTTTACCGACAATTTTATGCAGGAGTTAACCCAATGAAAACAGTTGGTTTTTGGTTAAAAATGTGTTGTTCGGTTTTTTCCGCCATTATGCTTAGTAGCTGTCAATTGTTATCGGCAACTGGTGATTACTCGGTTACCTGTGATCAAAATGGTTATTCAGAATGGTATGACTACTATTGGAAAGGTTTGGCTTGTATGGATGTCAACCGTTGGACTGAAGCAAAAGTTGCACTGTCGATGGCATTACACAAGCGTGATAATGACAAGCGTCGAGTATATAT
>JBLGCB010000242.1:0-10303 GCA_047617105.1 Phenylobacterium sp.
GTGGTGACTTTATTCTCTGCCCATTATTTACGTTGGTATTATGGGGCTTCTACTTCAACAGAAGTCAGCAAACTAAAAATTGCCAAAGACACCATTAATAATTTACTTGAATCAGCCCCCTCAGTGGATTTTGGTTTGCAGTTATTTAACCTTGATTTCCCCAGTGATGGCTACCGCGATGGTGGCCGTATTGTCAGTGGTATTCAAGAAATGACCGATGCCAACCGTACGGCATTAATCGACACCATTTCTTCTATCAGTGGCGAAACCAATACCCCATTGACCGAAAGTCTATTTGAAGCCTATCGCTATTTGGCGGGTAAATCGGTTCTTTTTGGTAATAATGATTCAGATTATAGCTCGTGGTACGATGGCAACCAACCACCCAGGGACACCAGCATAGAAGCGGGTGGCAATTATATTTCACCCTATAATAATTGTGCCAATGAAATTTATGTGATTTTGATCACTGATGGTAAACCAACCCAAGATCATGCGGCCGACACAAATTCAAATAATGTCTCCGAGACATTTACTCCCATTACCGGTTTGCCACAAATGGGTGCTTCTTTTGATTTTGGTAGCAATTCGACCACCTATTTACCCGCACTATCTCAATGGATGCATGAGAACGATATTAACAATAATTCTGCTGACGGGACCCAAATAGTCACAACCTTTACCATTGGTTTTGGTGAAGATGCGATCACTGATGCAGGCACTTTACTAGAAGCTGCAGCAACGGGCACTAAACCCGATGGTACCGTGGGTTATTATCCAGCTCAAGATGCTGCGGCATTGGGTTCGGCATTACGTTCTGCCCTGATTGGTATATTAAACAGCACTTCAACATTTTCTTCACCTTCAATTGCCAGTAATAACTTTGACCGTACTCGTAGCCTAGATTCGATTTATTATGCGATGTTTTTGCCTGACCGTGGACCTCGTTGGCAGGGTAATCTGAAAAAGCTCAAATTGGTTGGTCATGATCAGCAAGATGTTGATGGTAAATCAGCGATTAATGCGGCGGGTAATATTGATGGTTCAGCCAGAACCTATTGGTCAGCGGCGATTGATGGTAATGATGTCAGTAAAGGTGGTGTGGTTGAAATGTTCAACAGTGTCAATTTATCAACTCGCAATTTGATTTCAAATATTGGCACTGGTGGCGGTTTGAATGACTTTACTAAGGCCAATGCGGTGATTACTGCGGGTAATGCAGAGAATTTAGCCACCCATATGGATGTGCTTGAGGATGACTTACAAAGTTACTTTGACTGGGCCGCAGGTTACGATTCTGATGATGACAATAGTGACACTTCTTTTGTTGATAACAGAGCGGATATTTTTGGAGATCCGCTACATTCCAAACCGTTGGTCATTAACTATGGTCCTGTCAGCAACCCGGACATTCGTATTGTGGTGGGCACAAATGCTGGTTTTGTTCATATGTTTGATGATAGTGGCATCACTATTAGTGAATCCTGGGCCTTTATTCCCTATGAGTTGTTGCCGAACATTAAGCTGTTACGGGATAATATTGCCGGAGGCGATAAGGTTTATGGCATGGACAGTTCACCCACCTCCTATATTCTGGATAAAAATGGTGATGGCTTAGTCGATGCGTCGGCGGGAGATAAAGCCTGGATATTCCTTGGCATGCGTCGGGGTGGCGGTTCGTATTATGGCATTGATGTGACTATTCCTGATGCTCCGGTGTGGATGTGGAAAATCGATTCAAATGTCAGTGGTTTTGCTGAATTGGGGCAAAGCTGGTCAAAACCAACAGTGACTTATGTTAAAAATAATGTCGCAGAAGGGGTTGCACAGCCTTCACTGGTGTTTGGTGCTGGTTATTCTGTCAATAAAGATGGCACTAGTACGTCGACGGATCCGGTAGGTAAAGGGATTTATATTGTTGATGCCAAAACTGGGGCTTTGAAATGGAGTTTAACGCCGTCTTCAACAGCGAGCAGTAATACGGTTTTTCCTGGCATCGTTGATGCCATCCCTTCTGAAATAAAAACCATGGACAGTGACTTTGATGGTTTCACCGATCGTTTATATGCGGTTGATGTTGGTGGTAATGTGTGGCGTGTGGATATGCCTGGTAGTGATCCGATGGCGGGAGATTCCAAATGGACCGTGTTTAAATTGGCTGAGTTGGGTGGTACAGGGGTCAATGACAGACGCTTTTTTAGTGCACCAACGGTTGCCCGTTCTTTCTTTAGCCATGTCAATGAAACTGAAATAACCAATGCGGATGGCACAACTGAAACTATCATACTGCGCAATGAACTGCCTTATGACGCGGTGATGGTGGGTAGTGGAAATCGTTCACATCCGAATGAGACGACCACCAGCGATATGTTATTTTTGGTTCAGGATCGCACCATAGTCACCAAGTCATTTATCGAGGAGATACCCGATCCGATTGTGCTGAACAATTTGTATGATATTACTTCGAATCCATTTGGTGCTGCGTCAACGGATAATGAATGGATTGCATTGGAATTAGATTTGAGTGGTTATCTGGGTTGGAAATTTAGCCTAGCCAACTCCGGTGAAAAATCGTTATCTTCATCATCGGTTATTGGTGGTGTGGCGTATTACACTTCATTTACACCAGCCAGTGAAATAGAGAGTAATCAGTGTGCTTTATTGGCGGGAGAGGGCACTTTATATGCTTTGAATATGCATTATGGTACCAAAGTTTACGATAAAATTGCTTATAGTGTTGGTGATAAAATACCGGATACACCGGAGTTATTTTTGGGTGAAGACAGCGAAGGTAACAGTGAATTATTATTGGTGGGGACTGACAACTGTGATGGCAATTCTGCTGGTTGCGTTGATGCAGGGACATTCACTTTACTGCCGATACCAGATGATCCGACCCCTTGCGAAGAGGGTGAGGCAGGGTGTGGTCCGGATGACCCTGATCCGGATGCTGAGCCTGAAAACAATTTTGGCATTCGAACGTTTAGAAATTATATTTATATCACTGAAGGGGCGAAGGGCAACTGATGATGATCAAAATCAACAGAACAAAAAAAGGTTTTACCTTATTGGAATTATTGGTCGCGTTGGCGATTGCTGGCATTCTGGCCGGGATTGCTTACCCCACTTACACCGATGGTTTGGTTCGTGGCCGTCGAGCAGAGGCGATGTCAGAATTGGTGCGTATTGCTAATCTGCAAGAGCAATATTATGCTGATAATAGAACCTATGTTAAAGATATGCTTAAATTGGGTTTGTCGGCGAATCCTTATATCAGTGATAATGGTTATTACAGCATTAGCGCGATTGCAGATTCAGATATCACTGTTGATTTTATCCTTACTGCCACAGCAGCAGGTGATCAGTTGACCAGTGACAGTGAATGTACTTCATTTTCTATTAATCATTTGAGTCAGAAGACGGCTAAAAAGGCTTCTGCTGATAACACCTCATTGTGTTGGGAGCGCTAAAGATGGGTATTATTTTAAGATTCGGATTGTTGTCGTTATGGTTAATGACGTCATTAGCACTGGCTGCTGGACCTGGGGCACAACGAACTGCCGATACTAAGGTTGAATACAAATGTCATTTTGAGTTGGTGGGTGGTCAGCAAGTGATCCACTTTTTAAATTCCAGAGAAAATTATGCCAAACAGTTGCAGCAGAAAATGACCGGAAAAACCATTTTTGCCAAAGATGGCGTGACCAAAAGGTACATTTACCGGGTATTTGAATGTGTTAAGAGTCAGGAGAGTTTTCGTTCTGTCAAGGCTCAGGACTTGGATGCACAAACCTTGTCTTAAACGCAAAATATCTTCTGTCTTCCTTGAGGTTGTGCTACCGTTTTACTTATATCTGTAACGTTAACACGCCCTTGGAAGATCTAAATGAAAATAACCTCATTGGCTGATATCGAACAAGTCGAAAAAGATTATCCCCTCAATGAACTCATCCCCTTTGACAGCACCTATGCGGCCATTCGTGCCACGGCAGACCATAAACCCACTAAAACAGCGTTATCGTTTTTTCTAAGCGCTGAGCATCATCAACATGCGGTGAATATTAGCTACCGTGAGCTAATCAACAAGATCACCCAAACCGCTAACTTGTTTCATCACCTCGGTTTGGCAGAAAATGATGTCGTTGCTTTTTTACTGCCCAATTTGCCAGAAACCCATTATGTGGTTTGCCGTTGTTTCATGTCAACGGTACGTTGATCACCGGACTAATCCCTTTTATGCAAGGGGCGACTGTGGTTATGATGACCCCTCAGGGTTTTCGTGGCGAAGGGGTTTTTGCCAACTTTTGGCGTATCGTTGATCACTTTAACATCACCACTTTTAGTGGTGTGCCAACGGTTTATTCAGCGTTACTGCAACAACCCGTGGGCGACAGTGATATCAGTTCACTGGTATTTTGCATGTGTGGTGCTGCGCCGATGCCGGTTGAAACCTTCAAAAGTTTTGAACGCGAAGTGGGGGTGAGAATTCTCGAAGGTTATGGCCTCACCGAAGGTACTTGTGTCAGCAGCATTAACCCGACGCAGGGTGAATCCCGAGTAGGATCAATTGGTATTCGCATACCGTATCAACAGATGATGTGTGGCTTAACCACGGCGCAGGGCACAGTCAGCCGTTGTAACACTGATGACGTGGGGTCGGTGCTGATTTGTGGCGACAATGTTTTTAAGGGTTATTGTGACGAAGCGCAAAATCAGCGGTTATGGTTTACTGATGCCCAGGGCCAACAATGGCTGGATACTGGTGATATGGGGCGTCAGGATGCGGATGGATATTTCTGGCTGACTGGTAGAACCAAAGAACTGATTATTCGTGGTGGTCATAACATTGAACCGAAGTTGATTGAAGAAGTGATGTGTACTCACCCGGCGGTTGCTTTGGCTGCGGCGGTGGGCACTCCAGATATCCATGCTGGCGAACTGCCGGTGTGTTATGTGCAACTCAAAGCAGGTAGTACGGTCACGGCCCAAGTGTTGCTTGAATTTGCGCAACTGAATATCTCTGAACGTGCGGCGATACCGAAAAATATTTACATCATCGACGCTTTGCCAATCACCGCTGTGGGTAAGATTTTTAAACCTGCATTAGAAATGCAACAAATCGAACGTTGTGTCAAAGCGGTTATTAGCCGCTTATTGCCTGATACTGAATATTCGGTGTACGTCAGTCAGGACAAAAAGCTGGGGTTATTGGCGACGATAGAGCTAACGTCCAATGATACCGCGGTGGCTGAGCTTAAAGCTGAGCTGGGACGATATACTTTCAAGGTGCTATTACCGATAGACAAGCGGGCATAAAGCGAAATGTCGCACCATCTGTGCCTACGAATTGTCATTAGATGGCCACTTTGGGGTGTTCCTCTATAAAAATTTTTAAACCCGTTGCCAAACGTTTTTGCCAGCCGGGTTTATCTGGTTCGAAGTACGCCAATACTTGTGGATCAAAGCGGATTGTTTTTTGAATTTTTAGTGGTGACTTTTGCTTGCCTCGGCGGCGTTGAACCACTTGGCCAGAACTGATCATCTCTGGTGTGATTTCAAACGCATCCGGGTCGGCATTGATACCCACTTGTATTTGCGCATCTTCCTCGGGGGTTGGTGTGTAAATATTACCCTTCGACATAATTTTTAACCTCTCTAGAATTACCCTTCGACATAAATTTTAACTTCTCTCGAATTTGCTTTGCGTAGGCTGATAACCCGGATATTGCCATCACGCTCTGTATAAACAAGGGCATAAAGTCGTTTGCTGATTAGGCCATATGCGGTTGCCCGTTGTTCTTTATTTTTAATGTACAAATACTCTACGGCGGTTTCGAAATCAAACGATGTTGCCTGTTGAAAATCAACCCCGTGTTTTTCAATGTTGGATAGTCTTTTTTGTTCATCCCATTCAAATCGGATCATCTCAATTCATCCTTAATCTAAGTATATTGTAGTTACAATATACGAATAGTCAAATTAAAAATAAGGCAAATAGCGATCGAGTCTTTTATTTGCCTCGCAATGGTGCTACTTACACTCAATATTTTTATTTCTAAACCTTGGTCTGCCGGCCTGATTGACCACTAATCCTTTGGAGAATTCGCTGGTTTTGGTCAGTGGGCAATAGCGGAAAGTGCCGGAGTGGTAGCCGTTGATTGAGCCGTCGGGGCGGTAGGTAATGCCACGACGAGGGTAGGTGAGATAATCTTGTTGGCCGGGGTCGTCGACCACCTTTAACAGCCGTTCATCCTGTGATTTTCGCCTGTCCATATTGCGGTCAATAAAAACACTGATATTTTTTGACCAGTCGATTTTGCATTTACCACCAACTAAAGGGCAAATGGTGACAGCATGACCTTGGGTGATCGCATAGCTGCGGGTGTACATAATCACTCTGCCCAGTGATTTCATATACATCTGAGCGCGTGATTCGGCCAGCGTTTGAGTGAGTGATGGTAGGGTTAAACCTGCGGTGATCGACACTATTGCAATGGTGATCAGCAGGTCAATAAGGGTTAAACCTGATGGTTGTTTCATGGTAAAGATCCTTTTAATACACGTCACTATTCAGTGCACTTATCTTTCGTACTATAACGGCCTTGTTCTGAAGCGAAATCTAAGCATTGTTTAGTTGCGTATAGATTAATATTAATGTTTAACCCGCAACGCCTCAATACGGGTCATATATAGCCTGGCAGAATAGGACAGTTAATGCCAAGAAATAGTTAAAAAAATGGCCAGTCCATCCAAAGTGCTTTTTTCTTCCTCTGCGTTGCCTCTGCGCCCTCTGTGACTCTGTGGTAGTCGCAAAGAACGAAGCCATTTGTTACCCTGTTTGATCGGTGCCATTTGATGGTATTTAACCAATGGCTCTATCTGACTTGAGCAATGGTGGTGATCTGTTCATAACGCACTTTTTGCCCCGGCTGTAACCGCTCTGCGCCACGGACAATCACAGTATCATCTGCGTAGATATCGCCTTTGACTTCAATAAAATCGTTAAATCCGGTGCCGGTGGTGACACTAACCCGGCGGGCATTATTTTGCTCATCGACGACAAAGACATAAGTATCTTCGAGCCTTAAAATTAGCGCATCGCGATGCACGGTCACGGCTTCGTGGTAGTCGCTGTTCGGTAGTGCTACGCGTACCGCACTGCCGACGGGCCAATTTGTTTGCGCCAAATCAACGCGGATTTCCATCATTCTTGAACGTAAATCACCGACGGGCACTAACGTGCGAACCGCTGTGGTGATTTGTTGCTGGCGATCTTTGGCCACCACCACTTGGCCATTTTTGACAAATTTGGCGGCGGTTAAGGGGGCCTGCACCTGTATTTCAAGGTCGTCCATATTGACCAAACGTAAAGCTTGCTCACCGATTTGACTGTACTCGCCAATTTGTTGCAAACGTTCTACCACGGTGCCAGCAAACGGGGCTTTGATTTGCGTTTTAGCCAGCTGCACTAGGGTTCGGCTTCTGGCGATATCGGCCTGAATCAACGCTTGTTGCGCCATTAATAACTCAGACTCTTTTTCATCCAATTGGTTTACTGACGCATTTTGCGCCATTTTTTCCAGCCTTGTCACCTGTTTACTGAGCAACTTAGCCCGCGATTTTAAACGTTTGATATTGGCGTCATTATCTTGCAAAGCCAGCTTTAACAGTTCGTCATTTAACTGCACCAGCACGTCACCTTTGGCATACTTCTCGCCAACATCAGCAATCCACTGAATGCGCCCCGGTACCTCTGTGGCAATACGTGAATCAAAACGACTGACGACCGTGCCTGGTAGCCATATCTGCTCGGCAATGTTTTGCTGCAAGGCTCTAGAGATAGTGACGTTGGCCGCAGGTGTTGGCGGCTTTTCATCTGCCGCAGATGCGCTTGAAATCGCCAAGGGAGATAAAATAAACAGACCTGTTAATGCGTGGGCCAAAGTTTTTCGATTAAATACTTTCATTGTATTGTTCCTCAATTCCATCGGATTCAATTACTTAATTTATTTAGAGCAGGCATTGCCCCGCCAAGCTGTGTTTTAACTGATGTTGCTGTCTCACTGGCTGTTTTTTCGCCCATGCGCAAGAATGCGGGTAATAAAATCAGCGTAAATAAAGTACTCACACTCATGCCACCGACGATCACCGCAGCCAGACCACGATAGATGACACTGCCAACGCCGGGCATCAACAACAGCGGTAACATGCCAAACAAACTGGTGAGTGTGCTCATAAAGATTGGTCTTAGGCGCAGTTTTAAAGCGTCTCTGACCGCCTCTTCGCGGCTCGCGCCAGCCCTTTCACCCATGCGGGTTTGATGGACCAGCAAGATGGCGTTGTTGACCACCAAACCGAGCAAGATAATAAAGCCGATCATGGTCAGTAAATCTAGTGGCTGAAAGGTTACGAGGTTTAATAAGCGAATGGCTGCGATGCCGCCGACGGTGGCCAGTGGAATCGACAATACCACGATGAAGCTGTCTTTAAATGATTTAAACAAACCCGCCATCAGTACAAATAGCAGCCCCAGCGCGAGAATAAAGTTCTCTGACATATTACTGATGGCGTCTTTGAGCGCGTCAGCACTGCCGCCGTAGTTAATGGCACCATCTGGCGGTAACATCGCCTGAAGTTGTGGTTCGATATCTGCTTTAATGATATTCATCGCTTCTTGCAAAGACATATCCTCAGGCGGACTTAAACTTAAAGTCAACGAACGTTTGCGATCAATTCTTTGAATTCTTGAAGGGCCAACGGTACGTTTGACTTCTACCAAATCGCCGAGGCGTACCATCGCGCCATTAGGGGTGACGATAGGTAAAGAGGCAAGTTCTTCAGGGTTATCCCAACCAGCAGATTTAAAGATGATATCCAGGCGTTTATTGCCATCAAAATGTTCGCCGACATACAAACCGTCGCCCAGTGAACGCACCAGTTGTGCGACGCCAGCACGGGTATAACCCACTTCACTAATGCGCCTGTCATCAGGCAACAATCTCAGTTCAGGCTCTGACTGCTCCAGCCCCGGATTAGGGCGAACATTGGCGCCGGGAAAGCTTTCGTTTAACAGGGTCATGGCTTTACGGGCCACCTCAGTCATCGCCAGACTGTCAGCACTTTGCAGATGAATATCAATACTGCGTCTGCCACCAAAGCCGCCAAATAAATTGCCCTGTTGGGGAAACGCCTGAGTATCGGGTAAGTCTTTTAACACTTCCTCGCGGATAACCCGTTCGAGCTCTTTGACCTTACCTTGGTCTTTGGCTCTGACACCGATAGTGCCGCCAGCAGGAAAAGTGATGAAATAGTAATTTTTTAACGCCGGTTCTTTAGTGCCATCCATATAAGGTTGTAGACGTTCTACCACCAAATCGACCACTTCGTTTTTAATAAAGTCAGGATTTGCGCCCGCCGGAAAATTAAAGAAAGCATCCACCGCATCGCGTTTTACTGGCGGTAGATAATCCAAATGCGGCATCATCAGCACAGTGCTAACCACTGGCACGGTCATCATGGTGACGATCACCATGATACGCTTTTTAGTGGTGGCCGTTAACGCCATCACAAACCGAGTTATTTTGTGCCATACGGGTTCGAGTCGGTCTTCAATGTCACAGTGATTGAGCCATTTTTTCGCCACTGCGGGTAAGATGGTTACAGCCACTAAAAATGAGATAAATACCGCGATGGCGATGGTTAAAGCGAGATCAGCAAACAGTTGTCCGGCAACGTCGCCGAGAAACATCACCGGAATAAAAATCGCAATGGTGGTGGCAGTAGAAGCAAGTAATGCGCCAAAGACCTGACGGGTGCCTTTTAGTGCCGACTGATGTTCATTTTCTCCTTTTTGTCGTAGTCGCACGATATTTTCGAGCACCACAATGGTCGCATCAAGCACCATGCCGACGGCAAAGGCCAATCCTGCCAAGGAAATCACATTCAGCGAACGTCCGGTTATTTTAAGCACGATAAAAGTGGATAATATGGAGATGGGGATGGCCAGCGCGACAATCATGGTGGCCCGCGCCTGACGTAAAAACCACCATAAGGTGCCGATGGCCAGCAAAATGCCCAGTACAAGGTTGGTTGAAACCAGATTAATGGCGCGGTAGATAAACACTGAGGCGTCAAACGACTGTACCATGGTTAACTTTTTTGCCGCCAAAACGTCTTCATTGATGGTGGCTATTCGTGCTTTGACTTTTTCAAGGGTCTGCAATACATTGGCACCGCTTTCTTTATCAATGCGCACTGACATTGCTGGGTTGCCGTTTTGCACCGCAATGCTGCGGCTGGAGTC
>JBLGCB010000243.1:0-10272 GCA_047617105.1 Phenylobacterium sp.
AGGTCCTGCGAGTTCACCCATGCCATCACTGATGATGGGGCCGTTAACGCTGGTTCTAACCTTGATCACCGCAGGTTCGGGTTTGGTTTTCAGCATCGACATAAAACCGCCGCCAATGTCGATAATTTCTTCGCGTTCGGTGAATTCGAGCCACTGACCGTTATGTCGGTAGCGACCTGGGTTGTCTCGGTCCACCGATTCCAAATACAAATCTTGCACATCGGCGGCCAACGCAGTGGTGCCCCAAGCAATGTGGTTGTTTTTGCCCAATACCATTACCGGCATCCCCACTAGCGTCATACCAGAGACATTCAGCGTTGCGCCTTTAATATCGGCCACATACCATGACGAGGGCAGATGCAAACCCAAATGCGGATCGTTGGCCAGGATAGGTTGATGATTGTCGGTGTATTTTCCCGCCACCACCCAGGCATTACTGCCCGCATGTTGATAACCGATATTAAATTGTTGCTGTAACATGGTTCTCATCGATAAAAGGTCGGTGACCTTGTTGCGGGTATTGTTACTGGTATTGTGCTTGACCACCATCGGCGCATCAGGCTGATAATGGGGGCTTAAGCTGAGCAGTTGCGATGGCTTTAACACTTGACGGTTGGCAATGGCCTCAATTTCAGCCCACATGCCGTCAGACAACGTCAAAGCATACATTTTTGACCAGGCCAGGCTGTCGGTTTCAGTCCAGGGTTGTGGTTTGATACCCAACAGCCGAAATTCAATCGGCAACACTGGCTTTTGCGCAATTCTGGCGTTGATACCCGCCGCATAAGCGGTTAACGAACTTTTTGCTTCGCTGCTGAGCAATAACCAAGACTGCTGGGCACTGGCATAGATGCCCAAGGTTCTGGTCCAGGCATCACGAGAAACAAACTCGGCACCAAAGACTTCACTCAAGCGGCCTTGAACCATACGCCGTTGGAGTTCTAACTGCCATAGTCGGTCTTGTGCATGGGCAAAACCCAGCGCAAAAAAGGCGTCATTATCGGTTTTGGCATCAATATATACCGCACCCTGATCATCACGGCTAATCTGAGCTTGGTCACTGATGTGTTCAACCTCAAAGCGGGTCCCGGGTTGTGGCAAGCTCTGCGTTAAGTGCCAATAAACAACCGCCAATAGCGTCACTAGCGGCACAAAAACCCATAAAACAAATCTTGACAGTAACGAACTTTTATCGTCGTTGGACAATAACTTTCGGTTGATGTGACTGTTATTTTTCACGCCTAAATATTCCTCCGTGTTACTTTAATTCTAACTTTTTCTAGCTATCTCTTAAGATGCGACTCGGTTTAACTTTCATCACCTTGTGAACAATCAAGCCGATTGTCGTGGCGGTGATCAAAGTGATCAGCAAACCAGACAACAGATACACCAACACCGACTGCTCTATCCTTTGATTGAAATTGGCTAACCAGCGTTCAATCAGCCAATAAGCAATGGGCGAGGTGAGCAACATACCAAAGATATTGATGACAATTTGCTCATTGGCCAGCAGTTGCACCAAACTCAACTTCGACGCGCCAAGCACTTTGCGAATGGCGATTTCCTTACTCCGTCGGGTGGCGGTATAGGCCGACAAACCGAACACCCCGATGGTGGTTAATGCCACAATCAAGGCCGAAAACGTTAAGATCAATTTGGACAAGTTTTTGTCATCCTGGTAAATCAAATCATAACTGCTCTCTAACGACTCAACCGCAATCGGGTATAGCGCCAATTTGTCTTGCAATAACTCACGTATTTGGCCCCGAGTGGCGCTATTATCTGCGGCCACTTCAATCACCAGCGAAGACGATTGCGCCCAAGAAAGACCACAACCGATGATCATAGGAAAACTCGCTTCTTTCACCGAACTCAAGGTCACGTCTTTAAAGACCCCGACGATGGTGGCCTCAATCGACTTAAATGGACCGCCCGGAAACTGGGCGGTTTTACCGATGGCTTCATCGGGATGACTAAATCCGGCCAGCCGTACCACGGACTCTGGAATAAATATCGACAGCGAATGGTCTTCGCGGTTAAACCAGTCTGAACGCTGATTAAAATCTCGACCCGCCACCAATTCCAATCCCAGCGTTTGCGCCGCGTTATAACCGGCACCGCCATAACCCAGCACTTGTGACAGCGTTTCGGTCCCTTGCATGGTGAACCCTCTGACCCCAGCATTTAAATGACGGGTGAAATCAAAATCAGTCGCGGTTGAGGACAACACGCCATCGATTTTTTTCAGCGCCCCAGCCAGCGAACTGCGGTTATCTCTAAAGGATTTTTCCAACGCCACCTGATCGAGGGTTTCGTCAGTGAAAGACTCATGATAAAAGACTTTATTGATCGGTATGTTGCTCACTTGCAGCCGATTCACCCGTTCATAATGGGTCGGTAAATTGTGCAGAAAATTCATCTGTTGATAAAAACTAAACGATGCCACCACAAAACCAATTGAAATCGACGCTTGTAATACCAACACCACTTTACGTAACACAATCGCGGTTTTACCCTGGCTTAAATCGCCGCTGAGTACCCTTTGGGTCTTAAAAGACGAAATGAACACCGCCGGATATAATCCAGACAAAATGCCCAGCAAAGCGACAAACCCGGCAATAACGACACCGGGCATTCCCCAATAAACCAATTCTAGTTGACGGCCAACCAGCAGATTAAAGTCGGCTAGAAACGCCACCGCAATGGCACAGGCGATAACGCCGCTGACCAGATAAAGCAATACCGATTCAATCAAGAATTGACTGACCAATTGAGACTTACTCGCGCCCAGGGTTTTACGTATGCCGACTTCGGCAGCCCGTTGCCCGGCTCTGGCGACACTCATATTGATCGAACTGAAACTGGCAATAAAGACCAACAATAAACTTAATACGATGCTGAGGTTTACCGCCAACTGTGAGCCACCAACCTTCATCTCTTCTTTGAGGTTGGCACTCAAATGAATATCTAACAGCGGCTGTAAGGCAAAAGTCACGCCGCTAACATCGTTGGTGGTATTCCAAATACCATCCATCACTGTGGTCACCGATTGGCCGATTTGGTCAATATCGACATTGTCAGCCAAACGCAAATAGGTATAAGCCAATTTGCCCATATAACCGACATAAGGTTGGCTTGATATTAACGCTTTGATATTCAGATGACTGTTAATCGGCAAGTCAGCAAATACCGCGACCACGGTCCAAGTTTTATCCTTGGCGATAATTTTTTCACCGACTACATCAACACGGCCAAAAAAGCGCACTGCTTCGGCTTGAGACAGGGCAATTTTATCTGGTTGGCTTAAAGCCAAACCAATATCACCATGCAAAGAGGGTATATTGAAAAAATCGAGCAAATTTTCGCTAGCCGCATACACCTTGTTATAGCGAAACTCTTCGCCATCAATCTCGATTCTGCTCTCGATTAACCAGTCGGCGACAATCACCCCGAGGTGATCTTCGACCCCGGCCATTTTATTGTAATGCTGAAAAGCGTGCGGGCTGCTTAACGAATATTGTCGCCCAGAATTGGCATCATATTCCAATAATCGGTAGGTACGGGCAACATTGGGATGGTCTTTATCGTAAGACACTTCGTGCAGCGTATAGGCACCGACCAAAATGGTCGCGGCCAAACCGACCGCCAAGCCAAAAAAGTTAAGGGCCAAAAACAACTTATGGCGAGTTAACGCACGTATCGCCGTTTTTATATAATTATTCATCAAACTAAGCGTAAACATCGGCTTCCTCTTCAATTTGGACTGGCTTCACATCAGAGACGAGCTGGCCATCCAACAAACGCACCACCCGGTCACAATAGTCGATTTGAGTTTCTGAGTGCGTCACCATGATCACCGTGGTCCCTTCTTTATTGAGTTCAAGTAGCATTTCCATCACGTCTTTGCCGTTTTTCGAATCTAGGTTACCAGTCGGTTCATCGGCCAATAACAGCTTAGGTTCAATCACCAACGCTCTGGCGACGGCCACCCTTTGTTGCTGACCGCCAGACAAATGTTGCGGAAAATGCCCGGCACGAGGTTCAAGATTAAAGCGCTTTAAGATTGCATTGACCCGAGCAACCCGTTGCACTTTTGGCACTTTCAAATACAGCAAAGGCAACTCGACATTTTCATAAACGGTCAAATCATCCACCAGATTAAAACTCTGAAAAACGAAACCAATCGATGTTTTACGCAGTTCACTTAATTTGCTTTCACTGTATTTGGCGATATCGGCACCATCGAAAAAATAACCCCCTGAATTTGGCGAATCCATCATGCCCAACACATTGAGCAAAGTTGATTTGCCACTGCCGGAAGGTCCCATGATACCCACGAACTCACCTGTTTCGATAGTAAGGTTAAGTGAATCAATAGCAGTGGTTTCCACCTGCCCCGTTTGAAAAACACACGATAGATTGGTCAGCCTGATCATAGAAATTCTCGTCGTTAATTGTTGTAAGTTTTGAGCTAATTATTATTTCGGGAATATTGCGGTAAGTTAAATCCGTGGCAAATATATCCTTGATAATGTTGAATAACTTTTATCTTCGCCAGCGAGTGTACTAAATTCGCAAACCTAATGAAAGCGCTTTCACTTAATTAGACAGAAACAAAGAAAGCGCTTTCTTTTTGCTTGAAAAAAAATTAGATTACACTTATGGCAAACTAGCATTTAGATCATAATGGAAAAAATACCCAACGATTCTTTGGCAGAAAATCACTTATTTAACTTACATTCAGCCGAATCCTCCGCCGAGGTGGACCAGATTAACAAACGTTTTTATGGCCGTTTTAACTTCCCTTGGCACCCGTCTATGTTGGCGAAATATCACGACCAAACAGTGTGGATCAACGCATTAAATCAGGAAATTGGCCACTTTGGTCAGCACCGTATCAAGCAAAAACCGACCATATGGGTGGCGGGTTGTGGCACCAATCAAGCGGTGATCACCGCGTTAAAATACCCACAATCTGAAGTATTGGGCACCGATTTATCGACCCAGTCTTTGGCTGCGGCCAAGTCGTTGGCACAACAATTAAATGTCACCAATTTGACGTTGGAAGAAAATAGCTTGAATGAGGTGGCGTATAAAGAACAATTCGACTTAATCATTTGTACTGGCGTGATCCATCACAACTTTGACCCGTCAGTGCCGCTGGCCTCGTTAACCCGGGCGTTAAAAAAGAACGGTATTCTCGAACTGTTTGTTTATAACTATTATCACCGAATCACCACCACCGCGTTTCAAAAAGCGATTCGGATGATGTGCTCAACCTCAGGCAAGCCCAATATTGATGTCGAGCTGCCGATTTCTGCGGCCATGATCACCGATGAGCAAGCCAACTACAGTGATTTAATGAAAGCGTTTATCGCCCCCATTGCCGATGATCACGAAAGCGCCATGGCCGATGCCATTTTGCAACCGGTTGAATACAGTTATACCGTTGAAACTTTTAATCAATTAATTCAAAGCCAGAACTTAGAAATTGTCGCTCCTTGCCTCAATCAGTGGGATAAAGCAGAGGACCGACTGTCATGGGAAATGAAATTTAGTGATCAGACCGTCGCCGACCAATACCAGTCCTTACCTGACCTCAAAAAATGGCAAGTGGGCAACCTGTTGAAATTGGAACAATCGCCTCATGTGTGGTTTTATGTGCAACGAAAAGACTCGGATTTTGCGGTAACCCCCAGCAGCCAAATCTGTGAAGCGTTTTTAAATAGCCGATTTAAAAAATCAAGAACCAGCTACCAACTCTATGTGATGCAACAAGACAGTCGCTATCAGTTACAAGATGGCAACAAGAAACAGCCGGACCCGATGTTTCCCAAAGACAAGGTGGCGGCCAAAGTGTTTGAGCGTTGTAATGGCGATAAAACCATCGCCAAAATCATCGAAGAACTGCGCTTGACGCTAGACTATCACCAAATTAACGAACTTAGGTTGCGGTTAACCACCCCCGCCTACCCATATATCTGCGCCGTCGAATAGAGGTTACATCATGGATAGAACCATCACCCTTGCCAACAACCGCTTCAGCGGTAAAAATTTGCTGTTATTGGCGGTTGCCATAGTCATTATCGGCATTTTTTACCAAGTATATGCCAGCGACGCCGGTAGTCACCAACAGATCGTTGACAAAAAAACCGTGATCATCAGTGGAGTCAAACAAGGCGCATTTGCCGATACGCTGAATGTCAGAGGGGTGATCACGCCGAAAAAAACCATCTATCTCGACGCGATCGCGGGCGGTCGGGTAGAAGAGAAAATGATTGAACGGGGGGTTTATGTTGAAAAAGGCGATGTATTGTTACGACTATCCAATGCCGAGTTGCAACTGAACGTCATCTCCAGAGAAGCAGAGATATCTGAGCAGCTTAACTTCTTGCGCAATACCCAAATGAACGCAGAAAAAGACAGCCTTGACCTAGAAAGAGAAATCATAGAAACCGATAACGAGTTACTGACCATAGCAAGAAAGCTAAAAAAATATAAAACCCTGTCGAAACAACATCATATCGCTTCAGATGAACTGGTAGAACTGGAGCAAAACTTCAATTACTTCAAGCTGCGAAGAGACCTTAATTCAAAACGACAAAACCAGCAGCAAAAAATCAGAAGCCTGCAAATCAGCCAATTAGAAGAAAGTGCAGTCAGGCTAAAAGAAAACCTCGAATTTGCCCACAACAGCCTAAAAAACCTGTTGGTCACCGCCCCGGTTTCGGGTTACCTCAGCGAACTTGATGTCGAATTGGGCGAATCGAAACAATTGGGTTCACGGCTGGGACAAATTGATATTCCCGGTGATTTTAAGGTATTGGCTTCGGTCGATGAATTTTACCTCAACCTATTGAATATCGGCATGTCGGTCAGGGTTGAACTCAACGGCCTTGATGAACCAGTGCAGATCAGCAAAATCGACAGCCGGGTCAACCGAGGACAGTTTACCGTCGAAATTGATTTGCCGCCAAAACTGGCCAAGTTATCGCAACCAATCAAGCGAGGGCAAAGTGTCGAAATGGTGATCACCTTAGGTAAAAGTTTCAACGACGCTTTATTGCTGACCAAAGGAGCATTTTTTATGTCAACCGGCGGCAACTGGGCTTTTGTATTAAATAAAGATGGCGACTCAGCGCAAAAGCGTGCCATTAAAGTCGGCATGAAAAATCGCAATTATTATCAAATATTGTCTGGATTAAACAAAGGCGATCGGGTGATCACCTCTAGTTACAGTATGTTTGATAAAGCAGACACCATTGTCTTAAATTAGAGCCTTAAACTAAAGCCTTAAATTAAAGTGTAAAGGAAATCACTATGCAATCGCTTGAACACATCACCGTCGCAGACTTGGACAAAGTGGATGACCTTCCACTCATTCTCAATGTCGACGCCCAGGGCATACGGGCGGTAGAGTTTATCAAAAGCAACAAAGCGGCGTTACAGCGTTTGATCAATGACAATGGCGCGCTGTTGATTAGAGGATTAAAAGTCCACAGCAGCAAAGAGTTTGGCAATTTATTAACCGAATTATTTGAGCAGCCATTGCTAAAATACACTTACCGTTCAACCCCCAGAACCGAGTTTCGCGGCAATGTGTATACCGCCACAGAATATCCTGAAGATCAGGTGATACCGCAGCACAATGAAAACGCCTATTCCAGCTCATGGCCCAACAGAATTGGTTTTTTATGTATGGTCCCGCCAGAACAAGGCGGCGAAACCCCCATCAGTTGCAGTCATACTCTCTATAACGAATTGCCTCAAGAGATCAAAACCGCATTCGAACAAAAACAAGTGATGTATGTCAGAAACTATGTTGATGTCGACTTACCGTGGCGTGAAGTTTTTCAAACCGAGGACCCCAGCGATGTAGAGCGATATTGCCAAGACAATGGCATTCAATACCAGTGGCTCGACAATGGTTTAAGAACCACCCAAATTAACCCAGCCACTGCGGTACACCAACAAACCGGACAATCACTGTGGTTTAACCAAGCGCATTTGTTTCATATTTCAAATTTAGAGGCAGAATTATCCGCAACATTAATCGACACCTTAGGTTTAGACAACGTGCCGAGAAACACCTTTTTTGGTGATGGTTCTGCCATCCCCGAGTCCTATTTGACCACCATTAGAGAAATTTATCAGCGCACCAAAATCACCTTCAGCTGGCAAAAAAGCGATTTATTGCTGCTGGACAATATGCGCTTTACCCATGGCAGAGAGGCTTTTAGTGGTGAGCGCAAGGTGCTGGTTGGGATGAGTTGTCCTAATGAGGGGTGAGTTCAAGGGCTTGGTGTTAAGCCCTTCCTATTGCTTACAAAGACCTCCGAGATACCAAATAACTTCCCCTAGCAACATTAGTAACTTTCTTGGAAAATTTCCAATAAATATCTGGATATTTAATCAATTGTCGCCTAATATTGTGCTCGAAATAAACACTCTTTTTGATGAATAATAAATGATTCGAGTGAAATATTAAATTAATAAAACCGAAAGTTCCCTCTATTATAAAGAATGGAGTATTTATGGCTGACGTTTCAAATAATGATAAGTGGTTCTCGCAATTAGAAAACCACCTTAGATGCAGCGAGCAAAACTGGTTGCTTGGTGCCGGAATAAGTTATGATGCGAAACTCCCTCTTATGTACCCTCTTACATCCAAAGTTACCAGTGAAATAGAAAATGCTAGTCCTCAAGCCTTTCAAAAAATAATCAAACCATTAATAGATGAGTTACCTGTTGAGTTTCACATAGAACATATTTTAAGCCATTTGGGTGATTATACGGCATTGGCAGAACGTGCTAAATCAAAAGCGGCGTCGATTAATGGTCAATCTGTAACGCTTGCAGAATTAGAAACCATACATGAAGATATACTGTCCCGCATTGCCCAAACCATTCGATTTGGCTACGTACAAGCTAGTGAGGACTCTGAAGCATTACAAGGCACCTTAGAAGAACCTATAGTGTGTGTTGCATCTCATGCTGATTTTATCGACGTTTTATTCAATCATGCTCAAGCGGGCATCGCTGAACGCATGAAACCGACCAATATATTCACAACCAACTATGACACTTTACTTGAAGATGCTATGGCGCTCAATAGAATCGATTATTGGGATGGATTCTCCGGTGGGGCAGTTGCGTATAGAACATTAAAATACGGCGAAAGCCTTCCACAAAGTGGCTTTCGGGCTAATTTGATTAAAATGCATGGTTCAATAGATTGGTATCTATGTGAAAAAACTACATTTGGCGTGTTAGAGACAACGATAGTTACCCCAACAAACAAAAACGAGTGCTCATTTATCCCCAAGCAACAAAATATATAGCCACTCAACAAGACCCGTTTGCGACTCAATTTGATCTGTTTAGGAAATCGTTGAGTTCGCCAAATACTAATTTATTGGCAGTATGCGGATATAGTTTCGGTGACGAGCATATTAATAATGAAATTGAAGTAGCCCTGTCAAAGCAAGATAATAAAACCATTCTAGTTGCTTTTTTGGAGTGTCGAGAGACCATACCTGATTGCCTAGAAAGATGGCGTAAAAGTTCATTCGGCAAAAGTATATTCATAATTTCGTTACATGGAATTTATGTTGGGACTGAGGGGCCTTTTCCACGCACGGAAGAAGAAGATTATTGGTGGACATTTAAAGGCATGACGACAATTTTAAAGAATGGTTGCGAGGTATAAATGATGTTTAATCCAGTTGATGAGTTAAAAATAGGTCAAATAGTAGAAGTTTCTGGGACTATTATTAAAGTTGAAATATCGACAAAGATCTCCGTACTGTCTCGAACTTATGACGGACGAGTTTATCCAATTGGCCAGATTGGTAGCATGGTCAAAATCCATTATGGCCGAAAAGTGATTTTTGGTCTTGTCACAATGTTACGCATGAGATCTGAGGAATTAATCGAAGCCGGGCAACCAATAACACCAGACTCAGACCAGCGCGTGATGGAAGTTCAATTGTTAGCAGAGGGAAATTGGATCAATTCAAAAGAAAAGTTAATTTTCAAACGTGGCATAAAAACTTATCCATTGCCACAACAAGGCGTCTATTTACTAACCACAGATGAAGTGGCAAAGCTTTATCAGTCTGCTGAAGGAGATATGTCAGAATCTGTTGACCCTCTGGTATCGTTCGCAACTTATAGTGCAACAGAATCGACTGTTTGCAGGGCTAATATCAATAAAATGTTTGGTATGCACTGTGCTGTTCTTGGGTCAACTGGTTCAGGTAAATCCGGCAC
>JBLGCB010000244.1:0-10237 GCA_047617105.1 Phenylobacterium sp.
CGGCGAGATTATCCGCTTGAGTTTGAACATTACGAATACCTGAATCAAGACGGTTTTGAGTCGCGCCCAATTCGCCTCGGTTAGTACCAACATACTCAGTAATGCTGTCTAATACCCCAAGTGCACGTTGGGCACCAGCGGCAGTCGTCACATCAATGGCATTTAACCCCAACCCATCTAAGTCAGCTGCGGCATCATGAGTCGCCACATCAATGTTTGATTTGCCATCCAAGGTAATGCCAATATTGCCGTTGCCGCTAAGCAAATCAATACCTGCAAAATTAGACTGTCCGGCAACGGTGTTAATGTGCTCAGTTAATCCGGTGATCTCAGTTTGAATCGCCTGACGATCGCCATCGTTGAGTATACCGCTGCCCGCCTGAACGGATAATTCTCTGATTCGAGCGCTGGCCTCGCCAATTTCGCTATAGGCCGCATCAGCAGTTTGCGTCAGTGATACGCCATCGTAGCCATTTTGTGCGCCACGTTGCTGAGCGTCAATCTCGGCGCTCAAACGATCAATAATCGCCAAACCTGCCGCATCATCAGCCGCAGAATTGACCCTTTTACCCGATGCCAATTGCTTAAATATGTTGTCAGACTTGTCTGTCGAACCCACTAAGTTTGGCTGAAAACCCGTAATATTCATAATTAACCTCTCATTCCAGATAATCCATCGAATTGATTACCCATTAACTGTATTGCTATTCCACTGATTACAACCATCCTGCTTGTCTCTTTGGTAAGAGCGACATCTGGTTCACGAACCCTAATATAAAGTGTAGCACTTTTTGCCGACAATAACGCATAAAATAAGCCTAAAGGTTAAGCAAATGCTGCCGCTATAAAGATAACCCCAAATGGGGCGTATTGACTTGATACTTAAATTCGCCGCAGGTAGTTAGCTAACGCTTTGTTTATACAGTGCATATGCTACTATTACATGACTGGCACCGGGCATCACCAAATCAGGTAACGCTCGATATAAATTTAATAGGTTTTTGATTATGTTCAATGGCAAAAATATTTTGATCACTGGCGGTACCGGATCGTTTGGCAAAAAATATACCCAAACCCTGTTGCAGCGTTATAAACCAAACAAAATTATTATTTATTCTCGCGACGAACTGAAACAATATGAGATGCAACAAGATTTTAACGCATCCTGTATGCGTTATTTTATTGGTGATGTCAGAGACGATAAACGCTTGATACGCGCCATGCGTGGTGTTGATTTTGTCATCCATGCCGCCGCCTTAAAGCAAGTACCCGCCGCCGAATACAATCCAATGGAATGTATTAAAACCAATATCAATGGTGCCCAAAACGTCATTGATGCGGCACTAGAAAATGAAGTCGATAAAGTCATCGCGCTATCTACCGACAAAGCAGCCAATCCGATCAATTTATACGGGGCCACCAAACTGGCGTCAGATAAGTTATTCGTCGCCGCCAATAATATCTCCGGCGGCCATAAAACCAAATTTGCCGCGGTGCGCTACGGCAATGTGGTGTGTTCTCGCGGCTCAGTAGTGCCATTTTTTCAAAAGATGATCGACCAAAAAGCCGACCACCTGCCCATCACCCGCACTGAAATGACCCGATTCTGGATTGATTTACAAAGCGGTGTTGATTTTGTGTTGAAAAACTTTGAGCGAATGCTCGGTGGTGAAATATTCGTGCCTAAAATACCCTCAGTACGGATCACCGATTTGGCCCAAGCCATGGCACCAGATATGCCCATTAAGGTCATCGGCATTCGTCCTGGTGAAAAATTACACGAAGTGATGTGTCCCGCGGAATTGTCTTACAATACTTTCGAATATGACGATCATTTTGTGATTGCCCCGGCAATCAATTTTAGCAGCCGTAGTAATGACTTTACCGTCAATGATCTCGGCGAAAAAGGTAAACTGGTGGAAGAAGGCTTCGAATATGAATCTAACAGTAACCCAGATTTTCTCAGCGTAGAACAAATTATCGAATCCAATAAAATGGCGATGAAGTGACCGTGGGCCCCATCCCCTATGGCAAACAACATATCGACCAGCAAGATATTGATGCGGTTGTCGCCACCCTGACCTCAGATTTTTTGACTCAGGGGCCACAAGTGCCCAAATTTGAACAACGCATTGCGCAGTTATGCCAGGCCAAATACGCCTGTGCTGCCAGCAATGCCACCGCCAGCTTACACCTCGCCTGCTTGGCACTGAATGTCGGCAAAGATGACCTTGTCTGGACCAGTCCGGTGACATTTGTCGCCTCAGCCAATGTCGCGTTATATTGTCAGGCGAAAATAGATTTTGTCGATATCGACCGCCACAACGGCCTGATGTGTCCGCAAAAACTGGCTGAAAAGCTGCAAAAAGCGGTCGCGACTAATCAACTGCCGAAAGTGCTGATTGTTGTGCACTTGGCGGGCCAAAGCTGCGATATGGCGCAAATTCACGCCTTATGCCAGCAATATGACATTAAAATCATCGAAGACGCCAGCCATGCCATCGGCGCGTTATATCAAGGTTCACCGGTAGGCAACTGCCGTTACAGCGATATCTGTGTCTTTAGTTTTCATCCAGTCAAAATAATGACCACCGCAGAAGGCGGTATCGCCACCTGCCAAAACGCTGAACTGGCCAATAAAATGGCGCTGTTACGCAGCCATGGGATCACCCGTGATGAATCGCTGTTTAGCGAACCCAGCCATGGTCCATGGTATTACCAGCAAATTGATTTGGGTTTTAACTACCGCATGACCGACTTGCAGGCTGCCCTTGGCACCAGTCAAAGTGATAAGCTCAGCGAGTTTATCCAACGACGTAATCAACTCGCCAGTCGTTATGATCAGGCGTTCTCAGGCTTACCACTAAAGCCTCTACATCAACTCAAAGACAATCTGTCGGCCTATCATTTGTATGTGATTTTAACCGACGGCCAACAGCTCAAACGCGATGAACTGTTTAACCACCTCAGAAGCAAAAAAATCGGCGTGAATATTCATTATATTCCGGTCCACTTACAGCCTTATTATCAGCAGCTCGGATTCAACAAGGGTGACTTCCCCGAAGCCGAAGCATATTACGAAAATGCCATAACCTTGCCTTTATTTCCGCTATTGACTGAGCAACAGCAAGATTATGTTGTAAGCTGTATAAAGGAAGTAATCTAAACGGTGAATAGCCAATGAAACTTGCATTAGGTACCGTCCAGTTTGGTCTGGATTATGGTATTTCCAATAAAGACGGCAAAGTGGCTGTCGATGAAGTGGCGAAAATATTGGCCAGCGCCAAAACACATCATATCTCAACCCTCGATACAGGCAGCGCATACGGCAACAGTGAACAAGTACTTGGTGATGCATTACACGCCGGGGGATTACACTTTGATATAATTGATAAAATTCCCGACCTTGAAACCAGTAAACTGTCGATTCAACAGACGCTCGAACAGGCGTTAAAAAAACTACGCTTACCTCACCTCGAAGGCTTATTATTCCATAACTGCGCAGATTTAAACGATGACAGTTATGCCCAACTCAGTGCCCTAAAGGCTCAGGGTTTAGTAAAAAAAATCGGCGTCTCGGTGTATTATCCCAAACAAGCATCGACCCTAAGCCAGCGTTATGATTTAGATTTGATACAATGTCCGTTGAATTTGTTTGATCAAAGTTTTATCCACAGCGGTTGTATCGACCAGCTCAAAAGCAAAGGCATCGAAGTTCATGCTCGTTCATTGTTTTTACAGGGTTTACTACTGATGGACCCCTTAGTCTTAGGGGAATATTTTGCCCCTTATCAACCATTGTTTGAGCGCTTAAGCACATTTTGTCGGGAGATGAATATTACCCGCCAGGTGGCAGCTTTAAAAATGGCTCATGTGCATCAGGGGGTCGATAAAATTGTTGTCGGTGTATGTTCACAACAACAACTTGAAGAGGTGGTTCAGGCGTATCAATTGGCCAAACAAATAGATTTTGATGTCGCACCATTGAGATGCCATGAAGAGGCGTTGACCAGTCCGTTTCTATGGCCTCAGCAATAAACTGAATCGTTACACTTAATCTAACCAACGTTCAATCATAAACGCCTCGGCTTTGGCCACCCCAACGCTGGTGCCACGGACCACCGACAAAGCTTCGATAGCTTCAATACTTCTGGTATGAGGATAAGCGCGCATTTCTTCGTTATAGTGATCCAGCGCTGTGACTTTGTCAGGCCAAAAATCACTGATATCAACAAAGTAGTTCGGTATAAAAGGTGCTTGAGCGCTTGACGCCCATTCAGTGGCAGAATTCACTTCAAAACAAAGGATTCTTTTCACCGTTTGACCCGGTTGAGGCCTAAACGCGGTTAATACCGCCTGATGGGTCAGCCGATGGTCAATGTTTAAATCACCACCATGGTGGGTCAAAACGGTGCTAAATGCCTGGCCAGCCACAACAGTTTCCAGTGGCTGAATGATGTCTAATAAAGCCAAACCATCCATTTTATTGTCTGGTAAATCAAGCACGCGCACATCAGTGATGCCCAATGAACTCGCCGCCGCTGTGGCCGCATCAAAACGCTGCTGTGCCGCTACTTTGTCATCCCCTCTGGCAGCCACGCCATTGGTCATGAAAATCACCGTGACCTCACAGCTATTGGCCACCCATTTGGCAATGGTCCCGCCACAACCTAAGGCTTCATCATCTGGATGGGCAGCAACCACTAATACGGCTTGTTGTTTGATATTCATCAGTTGGTTCTCGTCGGTGACTACGTAATCAGATGCTAGTACTATACCTATTGCTGATAGCTGTTACAATGATCCCGGTAACTGTTCAGCGCACTCATCTTACTCATCATAACGGCGTTATTGTCGTACTCAAACAGTTACATATGACCTATATGCGCCTATTTTCCGTGCGACAATGCCTTGTTCTGAAGCGAAATCTAAGCACGCTGAATAGTTACCGACAATACTCCGATAACCAAAAGGGCTGACGATGAATATCGCAATTCTACAGGCAAGAATGTCCTCCACCCGCTTACCCGGCAAAGTGCTGATGCCAATCGTCGGTCAGCCGATGTTGGCACTGCAAATTGAACGTTTACGCCGGGCGAAACAGATAGACAAATTAGTGGTGGCCACCAGCAACCAGCCAGAAGATAACGCGATTGCGCAGTTATGCCAAAGCATTGGCGTTGAATGTTATCAAGGCAGCCTGGATAATGTGCTCGACCGCTTTTATCAAATCGCCAGCAAACACTGCACCTCCAATACCGCCCGCACTTCCAAGAGCGCCAATGCCGCCGACAGCGATGATCATATTATCCGCCTCACCGCAGATTGCCCACTGGCCTGCCCCATCGTGCTGGATGAAGTGGTTGCTAAACATATCGAGCAACAAAATGACTATACCACCAACGCAGTGGCCCATAGTTACCTTGATGGTTTAGACGTTGAAGTATTAACCTTTCGTGCGCTGCAACTGTCGTGGCAAAACGCCACCACAGCCCATGAAAAAGAACATGTCACCCCCTATGTGATTGAACGGCCACAACAATTTTCATTTAGCCACATCTCCTGTGAAGCCGATTATTCGAAACATCGCTGGACCGTCGATTACTTTGAGGACTTTGAATTGGTTAAGTTTGTTTATGAATCACTATACTCGGTCGATAACCAGTTTAGCACCGACGATGTTTTACAACTATTAGCCCAACATCCAGACATCTATGCCTTAAACCAACAATATGTAGAGTGATATGACCGTTACTAAAACCTCAACTAGAACCTCCACTAAAACCGCCACGAGAACCGCCAACAGCCGCTACGCTCAATCAGCCCAGTATCTCAAGCGCGCCGAAAAGGTGATCCCTTTAGGCACTCAAACCTTCAGCAAAAGTAAATTGTGTTACCCACAAGGGTCTTCTCCGCATTTTGTCACCCGAGGTCAGGGTGCCACCGTTTGGGATATAGATGGCAACCAATACACCGATTTTGTCAGTGGTTTATTGTCGGTTAACTTGGGCTATTGCGACCCAGATGTTGATGCAGCGGTACAACAACAACTGGCCTGTGGGGTCAATTTTTCGCTCTCTCACCCACTGGAAGCTGAAGTGGCCGAAATGTTGGTTGATCTTATTCCCTGTGCCGACATGGTCAGGTTTGGCAAAAATGGCTCGGATGTAACCTCAGCGGCCATTCGGCTGGCAAGGGCTTATACCGGGCGAGATAAGGTGGCCGTCTGCGGTTATCATGGCTGGCATGATTGGTATATTGGCTCTACCACCCGAGATGCCGGAGTGCCATCAGGGGTAAAATCGCTAACCGAGAAGTTTGAGTACAATAATATCGAATCACTACAACAGATACTCGATAACAACCCGGCCACTGAGGGAAACGGCATTGCTGCCATTATTCTCGAACCGATGAATGTCGCCTGGCCACAAGATGGCTTTCTTGAAAAAGTCAGGGCACTGGCAACCGAACATGGTGCGGTATTAATATTTGATGAAATGATCACCGGTTTTCGTTTTGATATCGGCGGTGCGCAAACCTTGTTTGGCGTCACGCCAGATTTGGCCACCTTTGGCAAAAGCCTCTCTAATGGCTTACCACTGTCGGCCCTAGTGGGCAAACAAGACATCATGCAGTGGGTTGAAACGATATTTTTCTCCGGCACTTTTGGCGGCGAAACCTTGTCACTGGCCGGGGCCAAAGCGACCCTAACCAAACTGACAGAACAAGACGTACTGGCCCATACCCACCGGCTCGGGGCGATGATTCTGGAGCAATTGCCGCAGCTTATCAGCAAACACCAGCTTGAGGATTATTGTTACAGCTGTGGCCACCCCAGCTGGAGTTTTTTGATCTTTAAAGACGATGTTCAAGCTAAGGTTAAAGGTCAGGCTAAAAACAACCGTTATACCGCAGATCAGCTACAAACTTATCTGCAACAAGAGCAATTGGCCAAAGGTTTGCTGATCAACGGCAGTCACAACCTGTGTTTTGCCCATACAGAACAAGACATCAGCTATTTACTGCAATGTTACGATGAAATTTTTGCTAAGCTTAAACCCCTCATCGACAGCGGTACCCTAAAGGATGAAGTTATCGGTGACTTTTTACAACCGATTTTTAAAGTGCGTTAATACATCTATCAAATAATATGAAGAGAATGTGGCTGTGTCTGACCAACAAAAAATATTGATCTTAAATAACCTCTGCGGCCCTTTAACTCTAATGGGCAATACCTTTAAGCAGCTCGGTTTTACCGTGGCATTTTATGAATGTGATGTGAATCACGACCTTGAAGCAGCAAAGCGTTTTATCACTGAGTTTGATCCAGGTTTTATCTTTCAGCAAAACTTTAACGTCTATATGTCGATTAAAGATTTTGGTGAGGACATGCTTGATTGGATAGAAAGTAGTGGCATTAAGCAGATATTTTGGTTTTTGGCGCGCCTTGACAGTATTGGCCGCCCGGCGCTGTTTAAAAAGTGGGTTGAACAGGGTTATTTCAAAAATGCCCATTTCTTTTGTGCCTCGCAAGCGATGATCCGCTTTTTCGAACCTCGGGGGCTAAAAACAGATTATCTGCCCCCCGCCATTGAAGCCCCTATAGATACCACCATCTCGACCGATACCAGTCAGGATGTGATCAGTTACTTTAGTGCCAACCCCGCCCACTTGCATCCGTTATTTGGCGCAGCCAGCGATACCCCAGGCGGCATCATCAGCGCCATGGGCAGTGAAAATAACATGCTGCGTTATTTTGTCAGCGTGATCATTTCTTCATTTCCTGAACTCGATGGTAATAAGATTCTCGCCGTGGCACTGAACCCCATCAGAACGTTTTTTGCCACCATTGATGTGGTGTTTGCTAATCACCAGCGTAAAAGAGAAGAGTTAAGGAACGGACTATCAACACTGCCAGGGCATGTCAGTGGCAGCATTTTAACCCTGATGGATTATGCTTACACCGATTACGTTAGTTATCAAATTTACAAACAGGCCGAACCGTTTATCAAACACACCTCGGGCAATACCTTTTGGGAGGCTATTGATCAACCAACCCTGATCATGAACAACATCAGCCCCAGCTGCTCGCTAGACACACCGATTTTTCAGCCAGGTTTGGTGGTGTCTTTCTCTCATTACCTCTCTATGGACGCCCCCTCACGCATCCCTTTACAAGTGATGGCCGCAGGGCAAGTATCGTTATCAGAATATCGAGAGGAGCTGCCATTATTGGTGCCAGAAGAATATTTGGCCACGTATAAGAATCTTGATGAGTTAATGATGAATATCGAATATTTTAGCTATAACAAGCCAGATACGAGGGAGCAGAGAATTGGCGCTCAACAACATGTGTTGGCCAATCATACCTATTCCACCAGGGCAAAAGAGTTGATTGATTTGTTATAAAAGGGTCAAGATGCGGCGCAAAGGCCGCACACCACCGATTTCACATTAAAAACGATATTCCCAGCTCGCCCGCAACACCCCATCGGTATCACTTTTGCCGCTTTGCTTAAAATCACTGCGAAAAACCGACGCTTCAGCATTAAACAAACCACCCATCAACGGCAGGCTATAACCGGCTTCAAGTTGAATTCGGTCTTGCGCAAATTGACTCACCGGATGAACATTAAATTGATCCGGATTAACACTGGTTCGTCTGTTACTGTTATCTTTGTTTAGTTGCAAATACTTCACTTTGCCATACCAACTATGACCACCCACTTCGGTGTGGGTTAAACCCAGCACAAAAGCTTTGGCATCACTGTCATAAGTGCTGCCCATAGAGCGGCCATAACGACGATAACCCTGATCATAGATGTGATGCTCATAAGCACAGTTGCCCACACCCGCGCCGATATTACAGTTGACAAAAGTATCGGTATATTCACCAAATAAATGATATAAACCCCGGCTATCACCAAATGAGGTTTCGAGTCCTAGCTGGTTCATAGTACGTGATGGCAGACCACCCGCTTCATCTTCACCAATACGCTCGCCATAAAAACCAAACGCCTGACCAAACAGCGAAGTACTCCAGCGAAAATCAATGCCGCCCAATTGGTTACCAGGTTCTTCGGCGATGCTCACCGCCGCATCAGTGCCGGCATTATCTTGACCCGTCAACAATTTGCCAAAGGTCGAAAAGCTGTTGGGACGGTTTCCCCCCCCCCATTGACTGGTTCGGGTCAAACCAATTTCAAGGGAAGGAAACGGTTTAAAATTGATTCTGGCACCCCAAAGGCGGGTATATTTAACACTGCTGCTGTGCTCCTGCTGACCAAAGTAAGTGGTCATACTGACAGGGCCCAGCCAATTGAGCACCGGAAAATCAATCGGCTCAGACAGATGACGGGTAAAGCGTACCGCTGGAAAAGCCAACGCATTATTACTCAACGCCAGCACACTGTCGTTACCGGGTCCCCACCATTGTGAAAGCTGATCAACACTGATCACCCAGTTGCCTAAAATATAGGCCGCGTAACTGCCGTGAAAACTTTTATGCTTTTGGTTGTCTGGGTCACCAGCAAAATGCACACTGCTTTTCACCGCCCAGCTATCGCCAATGACTTCATTAAACATATTCAGTTCAGTTTTGCTGTAATGCTGCTCACCCACTGACTGAAAATCACTGTCTGAAGCCACTTTAACTTTAACCCCGCTGGTACGGGCCTTTCTCGAATGCTTCAGCGCATGTCTGGCATGTTCCAGCGCATAACGCAAATACTCAGGTATCGCAGCGTCATCGGCAGCATTGAGATCAGCGCTAATACTCTTCCACATCAATGGATAGGTATTTATCGGCGCGGTGATCACCCCACCGTTAGACAACGCGGTGATACTGGCTTTAAGATAACGGTCTTGAGTATCAACCCAGGGTGCAGCCATGGTAGTGGCAACGTTAGCAAGCGTAACACCCAATGCAATGGATGTTAGAGACAAATGTAAGTTTGTTTTTTTCATGGATGAAATTTTTCGTTCAGTGCTTTGACCACCAAAGGAGGTGCGAATTGAGAAACATCACCACCATGGCGGGCAACTTCTTTAACCAAGGTAGATGAAATGAAAGAGTTATCTTCACTGGGGGTTAAAAACACGCTTTCAAGCTCAGGATTAAGCCTGCGGTTCATGTTAGCCAGCTGGAATTCATATTCAAAATCGGATACCGCGCGCAGACCCCTAAGCAAAAAGCGGGCATTTTGATCTTTCGCCAGATTCGCCAACAACCCAGAGA
>JBLGCB010000245.1:0-10226 GCA_047617105.1 Phenylobacterium sp.
AGTTGATTCCAACAGACCAGCCACAAACCCAACAAGTATTTACCAGCCGCTTTGGTGATCTAACCAAAACCACCGAACTGATTGAAAATATTGTCGACCAGCAGATGTTATCACCGGCCCAGTTTGGCCTATCGGTGCACAACGCGGTGGCAGGTCAATACAGCCTCTTTACCAACAACAAACAACCATCAACCACCATTACCGCAGGCCCTGATTCATTTCATATGGGTCTGATTGAAGCCATTGCCCGATTGACCCAATCAACCGACAACGAACTGGTATTGGTCTGTACTGAAACCGTCACCCCAGTGCTTTATGCCGATTATGTCAATCACCAAGATATTGATCACAGTGTCGCCATTTTATTGAGTAAAACCGAAGGCCAGTCATTGACGGTTGAACACAGTGCCAAACCTGATACAACAGCTGATATCCAACTCGCACAAACTGATGACAAACCCCTACCCCAGGCATTAGAATTTCTGGCTTGGTTTTATGCCAATGCTAGCGCCTGTACGACGATAAGCAGCAGCAAACACCAATGGGTTTGGAAAAAAGAAACCTGATAATGAATATACCAAACTGGCTCAAGCCTTCTATATGGCTCAAGGCTGTTGATCGCCTACAACGCATCATCGCCACCGGATCTTGTTTTGCCTTGTTTGGACTCGGCGGGGTGTTTTTGAGCATCACGATTTTTCCACTACAACAGTTGTTTATTCGTGATATCAACAAACAAAAACGTACCGCGCGTACCACGGTTCATTACAGTTTCAAACTGTTTGTTACCGCTTTACAATGGACTCGGGTATGTAAAGTCAAAGCTCAAGATATAGAGCAGTTTAGCCAACTCAAAGGCATCAAGGGCAAAATCATTATTGCCAATCACCCCTCTTTAGTCGATATTGTGGTATTGATTTCGTTGATTAAAAATGCTGATTGCGTGGTAAAAGGTCACTTATTTAAAAACCCCTTTACCCGTGGCGTGGTCCGCGCCTCTGGTTATCTCAATAATTCAGAACCAGAAAAGTTACTCGAAGATTGTTCGGCCTCTTTGGCCCAGGGCAATAACATTATTATTTTCCCCGAGGGTACTCGTACCGACCCGAATAGCAATACCCCACTTAAACTCCAGCGCGGTTTTGCCAATATCGCCTTGCGTTGCCAGGCTGATCTGATGATTATTTTACTCAGTGTCAATCCCTCAACTTTAACAAAAGGTAATGTCTGGTATAATGTGCCCTCGCGCACTTTTGACTTTTGTATGCAGGTTAAAAATACCATTGAAATTAATCACTACCGCGAAAGCTTTGCTGATAATACCAGTAAAGCTGTACGCCAGTTGACCCGAGACATTGAGTCACAATTTAAAACGGCGCTTTAGCCTATTTTAGAACGATAAGCGCCGACAGATATCAACACCACAGCAAAGTTTAAAAAGAAAGAGCCCAATACATGACACAATCGAATAACGCACTAGCCGACGACTTAAAAACCCTGATCATCGACACTCTCGAACTCGAAGACATTGCCAACGCCGACATTATCAATGAAGATCCACTATTTGGTGAAGGTCTGGGCCTTGATTCAATTGATGCGTTAGAACTCGGGCTAGCGGTGAAGAAAAAGTACAATATCGTCCTCAATGCCAACGACGAACAAACCAAATTACATTTTTACTCAGTCAATACTCTAGTGGACTTTATTAGCGGCCAGTAGGTTGCCGTTGGTTGTAGTAGTTAAACCCACAGTAAACAGACAAGCGCAATACCATTGACGGAACAGGACAAGCAATGAACAATAAAGACGAAATTTTTTTGATGCTAAAAGATGTACTGATCGAAGACTTCGAAATTGATGAGAGTGATATCAGCCTAGAAGCTAACCTGTATGAAGAGCTCGACTTAGACAGCATCGACGCTGTCGATTTAGTGGTGAAATTAAGAGAGCAAACTGGCAAAAAAATTAACCCGGATGCATTTAAAAAAGTCAGAACCGTCAACGACGTGGTTAGCGCACTATCAGCACTCGTTAACGAAGAGTAAGCATCATCACCATGCAATCAAGCACTAAGCCTGAAAAAGGGCTTAAAAATGGGCCAAAAAAGAAAGCAACACTACAATCAAAAGTGCTGATTACTTTGATCACCATTG
This sequence comes from Phenylobacterium sp., assembly GCA_047617105.1. Classification (GTDB taxonomy): domain Bacteria; phylum Pseudomonadota; class Gammaproteobacteria; order Enterobacterales; family Alteromonadaceae; genus JABSOG01. The sequence continues at coordinate 2,154 of JBLGCB010000245.1, forward strand.
TCTCAATCGGCTACCCGTTGATTGTGTTCTTTGGTCTAAAAGTGTTTTCGCCCAACATCATGGCCGGATTATTGTTGGCGCTGATTGTCGCTCGCCTCACCCTCATGCGCAGCCAAATCACGCCATGGGTGAAAACATCATTGATTTGTGCCAGTGTATTGCTGTGTTTCGCTGCACTGTTTAACTCCACTTTTTTGATTCAATTTTATCCTGTGGTGGTCAGTTTGACATTTTTGGCGGTATTCGCGCTGTCACTCTATCGTCCGCCTTGTGTTATCGAGACTTTAGCACGGCTCACTGACCCCGACCTACCCGAGCAAGGCGTTAAATACACCATCAAGGTCACCAAAGCCTGGTGCGTGTTTTTTCTATCCAATGCCCTTATCGCCGCTTATACCGCCATCTTTATGTCACTTGAACACTGGACTTTATACAATGGTCTGATTTCATATGGGCTGATAGGGTTAATGTTTGGCATCGAATATATGATCAGAATTAGGGTGAAATCAAAGTACAGAGCGCAGAACCTGGCGCAGAACGCCCAAGAGCAGCATAAAGAATGAATTTAGCGCCTGTGAACCTTAACTCAAGTCTAAATCTACACCAGCATATTGGCGCATTCAAACCTGACGCGGATATTTTCGGCCAACCTGCCAGTGCCTGGCTAAACAGCGTCGCCCAATTAAACGCGCAACTGGTCAAACATCCGCAAAAAAAATGGCTGTTATTCGATGAAAGTGCGGCGAATTTCTCAGTGATGTTTTTTGCCTTACTGACCTCTCAAAAGCAGATTGTGTTACCACCATCCGACCGACCCAATCAGTTATTGGCGCTAAAACCCCATGTTGATGCCACCCTTGGCAGCGCGTCAATCGACGGTTTACCTCACTTGTCAGGTGATCCTATTGACCAAGGAACAGCGCAAAACACCAACATCCAGTCTAATCCAGCGCCATTAATCATAATGCCTGAGCAAACCATTGAGTTTTTCACCTCAGGGTCAACCAGTGAAGCGAAAAAAATCAGCAAAAGCTGGTCGTTACTCAATAATGAGATCAACGCCCTTGATGCGCTATGGTCTGAGTCATTGGCCAACGCACAAGTCGTTTCAACGGTGTCGCACCAACATATCTATGGTCTGATTTTCACCGTGTTATGGCCGGTATTGGCGGGTCGTCAAATTCATCAACAATTTATCCGTTTTCCAGAAGAGCTAAACTTACTGCTTTCACAGCAACTAAAACCCATAACGCTGATCTCCAGCCCGGCATTTTTGACCCGCACCTGCAATGAACCGCTGTATCAAAACCATACGTCACGTTTTAACAGTGTGTATTCGTCTGGCGGCCCGCTGCCACTGGACACGGCCCTTGCCATCCAACAACAGCTGGGACACTCTCCCATAGAAGTCTTCGGCAGCACCGAAACCGGTGGCATTGCTTGGCGTCGACAAACCGACCGCTTAACGGCGACTTTGTGGCAACCTTTCGCCGATATTCACATTCGCGCTACCGCTGAACAACGACTTGAAATACAATCGCCTTATTTACCACAAGAGCTACCACAAGAACGACCACAAGAGTTACCACAACAATTATCACAACAAGGCGCGCAAAAAGATTGGTATACCACCGATGATCGTGTCATTATCAGCCCACAAGGGCTGTTTGAATTATTACGCCGCGCCGATCGCATCGTTAAAATCGAACAAAAACGGCTATCGCTGGATACCCTAGAAGCCACGTTATCTGAACACCCGTGGGTGCAACAATGCCGTTCTTTGGTGGTCAGTGGTAAACGAGAGCAAATCGCCGTCGCCGTGGTACTGACCGAGCAAGGTCAAAGCCATTATCAGCAGCATAATAAACGCCATATTAACCAGCAACTACGCCAACACCTAGCAAACCATTTTGAAGCGGTGTTATTACCGCGAAAATGGCGTTACGTATCGACCCTGCCCGTTAACAGCCAGGGTAAAGTCGTCCACCAGGACCTAATGCGTTTATTTGAAGGATCAACCGAATGACGACTAAGCCTACTAAGCCGTCGGTAACAGTACTACATCAAAGCGACACCGATAGTCAGTTATCGCTAGAAATCCCGGCCGATCTTTTTTATTTTCAAGGCCATTTTCCTGAGCAACCGATTTTGGCTGGTGTGGTGCAATTAGATTGGGTGATTCATTACGCCCGGTTGTATTTGGGGTTTGAACAGCTTGAGCCAAATGAACAGCTTGAGCCAAATAAACAGTTCGTAGTAACGTCAGTCGAAGTATTGAAATTTCAACAAGTGATTTTACCGGGCATGACCATCATTCTTCAGCTGTGTAAAAAAGACCACAACAAATTCACTTTTAGTTATACTTCGTGCTCGCAAGACGGTGAACAACATAACCACGCCTCTGGCAGAATCAAAGTCGGCTAGACTAAACCAAGCTAAGCTAAACAAAAAAGGTAAGAAGGGAAAGAGATTGACAGCAATGAAACTGTGTATTGTGATCCCAAACTATAACCATGGTGATAAAATCGCCGCGGTGGTGGATTCGCTCAGCTTTTTAAATCTCGCCATCATCATTGTCGATGATGGCAGTGACTTGCCGACTCAACAAAAAATCGCCGCCGTAGCCCAGCAATATGCCGATGTCGAGGTGGTCACCCACGCCGTTAATCAAGGCAAAGGCGGCGCAGTGATGACCGGCATGAAAAAAGCCTCTGAACTCGGTTTCAGCCATATGTTACAAGTCGATGCCGACGGTCAACACGATATCAGTAATTGCGAAAAACTCATCGAATTGGCCAAAACTCACCCGCAGCAAATCATTAGCGGCCTGCCCATTTACGATGACAGCATTCCGCTAGGACGACGCTTCAGCCGCCATATCACCCATTTTTGGGTCTGGGTCGAAACCTTATCGTTCAGCATCAAAGACACCATGTGTGGTTTTCGCATCTACCCATTGCCACCGTGCATTGAATTGATGGCACGCCAACCCTTAGGCACGCGGATGGATTTTGATATCGAAGTGATGGTCAGACTCTACTGGTCCGGCACTTCAACCCGCTTTTTGCCCACCAAAGTGATTTACCCTGAAGATGGTATCTCTCATTTTCAACCCGTGGCCGACAATGTCAGGATCACTTGGATGCATACCCGTTTGTTTTTTGGTATGTTGACCCGCATTCCTAGCTTGTTGAAGCGCCAAGGTGACTCTTCATGACTGAACCTCAATCTCCTAATCAACAGCAACAAAAGCACTGGTCGCTGATGGCCGAACGCGGATCATACTGGGGTATTTGGTTCTTACTCAAAACCAATCAACTCTTTGGCCGCTGGTTATTCCGTCTGGTGATTTGGCCAGTGGTGGCTTACTTTTTTGTCAGCGGCAAAACTGCTCGCCGTGCCTCGATGGACTATCTCAATCGGGTTCATCAGTTTTCTGGCGGCAGTGTATTGGCCGAAAAACCCGGATACTGGCAGAGTTTAAAACACTTTATCAGCTTTGCCGAATCGGCAATGGACAAAATTGATGGCTGGTCTGGCAAGCACCAAAAACAAGACCTGAGTTTTGGCAATCGTCATCTGTTCACTGATCTAAACGCCAAAAAACAAGGCGCTGTGTTTATTGGTGCTCACCTAGGCAACCTCGAATTATGCCGGGCACTGAACAAAGACAATAATAATCGCGTTAATGTGATGGTATTTACCCACCATGCCGAGGCATTTAATCGTATATTAAAGAGAATTGACCCAGACATGGATCTTAATCTGATTCAGGTGACCGAGGTCAGCGCCGATTTGGCCATTATTTTAAAACAGCGGATTGACGACGGCGAACACATCGTGATTGCCGCCGACCGAACATCCACCAGCAGTTTTGGCCGGGTCACCCAAGTGTCTTTTTTAGGCAAACCCGCCTCCATTTCTCAAGGGCCGTTTATTCTCGCCGCCCTGATGGACTGCCCGGTTTATATGATGTTTTGCATGAAAGAAAGTCAGGGCTTTAAGGTGATTTTCGATGAGTTCGAACATCCCTTTAAAGGCCCGAGAAAACAACGCCAGCAGATGTTGCTACAAAACATCGGCTGTTACGTCAAACAGCTCGAACACTACTGTTTGAAGTACCCGTATCAATGGTTTAATTTTTTTGATTTCTGGCTCGATGACGAGCAAGTGAAACGAAGTCAGGCTAAGCCTGGTGAAACTAAGCCTGGTGAAACTAAGCCTGGTGAAACTAAGCCTGGTGAAACTAAGCCTAACGAAAGCCAAGCTAAGCCATAAGCAATTTAAGGAATTTAAGGAATTTATAACGATGCCACTTTCGACCTCAACAGATAGGCAAACGGTGATCTCATTTGGCGCCGGGCGACTGACCATAGAAGACATCAATGCCATTGCCCGTCAACAGGCCACAGTCTCGTTATCAGGCGATCAGCATTTTGCTGAAAAAATTGATGCAGGGGTCAATTTTCTTGACCAATTGCTCAAAGAAGATGGCACCATCTATGGTGTTACCACCGGTTATGGCGACTCATGTACGGTGGAAATTCCGCTGTCACTGGTGCACGAATTACCGTTACATTTAACCCGCTTTCATGGTTGTGGTTTGGGCGATATGTTCAACGAATCGCAAAGCCGGGCCATTTTGGCCACCCGATTGTGTTCTTTAGCCCAGGGTTTTTCTGGCGTCAGTTGGGACTTATTAAAGCAAATTGTCACCTTTATCAATCGTGATATTTTACCGGTGATCCCCCAAGAAGGTTCTGTTGGTGCCAGCGGTGATTTAACCCCGCTGTCTTACGTCGCGGCCACCTTATTGGGTGAACGTGATGTTTTTTATCGCGGCATACGTCAACCGGTTAAAGGGGTGATGGACCAACTCAATATCAAACCCATCACCTTGCGACCCAAAGAAGGTCTGGCCATTATGAACGGCACTGCGGTGATGACCGCCCTCGCCTGCCAGACGTTTGATCGGGCAGACTACCTGACCAAACTGTGCACCCGGATCACCGCAATGAACTCGCTGGCCCTTAAAGGCAATAGCAACCACTTTGATGATATTCTGTTTAGCGTTAAACCTCACGAAGGTCAGGCCCAAGTGGCTGAGCGCATCCGCAACGATTTAAACCATCACGAACATCCACGTAATTCTAAACGGCTACAAGACCGCTATTCAATTCGTTGTGCCCCTCATGTTATCGGTGTACTGGCTGATACCTTGCCGTGGCTTAGACAAATGATTGAAAACGAACTCAACAGTGCCAACGATAACCCTATCATCGACGGTATTGGCGAACACGTATTACACGGCGGCCATTTTTACGGCGGCCATATCGCACTGGCGATGGACACCATGAAAAACGCCGTCGCTAACTTGGCTGATTTGCTCGACCGTCAAATGGCCTTGCTGATGGATGTGAAATTCAATCACGGTTTACCGTCAAATCTGTCAGCGGCCGAACCTGATCGCGCCGCCCTTAACCATGGTTTTAAAGCGGTGCAAATTGGTTGTTCAGCCTGGACTGCCGAAGCGCTAAAACTGACCATGCCAGCGAGTGTTTTCTCGCGTTCAACAGAATGTCATAACCAAGACAAAGTCAGCATGGGCACCATCGCCGCCCGTGATTGCGTCCGCATTCTTGATTTAACCGAACAAGTTACAGCCGCCACCTTACTGGCTGCCTACCAGGGATTAAGACTGCGCATCAAACAAGGTGAAGTGTGCGAAGCCACATTAACGCCGTCGATGGCCGATATGCTGCATGATATTGATACCTTCTTCCCACTAGTGACAGAAGATCGGCCACTTGAAGGCGAGTTGCGTCAAACCATGGCGTATATCAACGATCAGCGGTGGTCTTTGTATGACGACTAAAGCCACCACTCCTACCTTCAAAACAAGCAGCACCATTATCGAGGTGCCATTTTTTGATGTCGATGCGATGAACATCGTCTGGCACGGTCACTACGTCAAATATCTTGAAGTGGCCCGTTGCGACCTGCTGCGCTTGTTTGATTATGATTATCTGCAAATGAAAGAATCTGGCTATTTATGGCCGATTGTCGATATGCGGATAAAATACGTCGGCTCGGCCAAATTTAGCCATCATATTGAAGTATTCACCGAATTGGTCGAAATCGAAAACCGGATTAAAATCAATTACCGCATCAAAGATGTGGCGTCTGGCGAAGTGCTCACCAAAGCCCATACCGTGCAAGTGGCGGTAGATGTCACCACGGGTGAAATGCAATTTGAATCACCTGCGATATTGTATGAGAAATTGGGGTTAAGCAAATGATCAAAGTTCAAAAACATGTAGCAAGGGATAGTGATGAAGCAAAGGTTACGCGTGGGCACAAAAAGCGTGACCACCTTACGTCGTTCTTCCATGGTGTTTGCGTTTGGTTATTATTTGGTGCGGGTTGTGCGGTGGCCAATGAAAGCGAATTGCCCAATTGGCATATGGTCGATGGCGGCAAAACTGTGTTAAAAGGTGACTTTCAACAAACCAAACATAACAAACATTTGCGCAGACCATTGAAATCAAATGGCACAATTGTGTTATCCATGGAGGCTGGCATTGCTTGGCAGACAGTATTTCCGGTCAAATCAACGCTGGTGATCACCAAAACGACCATCACCAACATCAACTCAAAAGGCCAACGCAAGCAAGTCGGTGGTGGCGGCGAGTTAAATCTGGTGTTTCTTAATGCTCTAGTGGGCAATTGGACCTTACTCAAACAACATTTTTCGCTGGACAGTAGAGTGACAGAACAACAACACTGCGTTGATTTACAACCTAAAACCAGTTTATTGCAGCAGAATATCGCCCAAATCAGTGTCTGTGGCAGCAAAGACAAAATTGCCACCATGACCATCAAAGAACTCAACGGCAGCACCACCGAAACGGCCATGGACTTAAACCCCTATGCCACCTTAACCAGCGAAGAACAGTTGCTGTTTAATGACTAATCCTATGACTCCTGCGGTGAAAGGCGCACTACTATGGTTAGTAATTTTACTGGCGTTAATCGCGCTGGCGGGCAGTCGTTTGTCTGGTGGTCAAATCACCGTGCAATCAGACTTATTGTCTCTGGTGGGCCAAAACAGCTTGTTTGATCACAAAATCAAACAAATCGCCCAACGGCAGCAGAAAAAACTGATTATTGTGGTGGCCTCAGCCGTGCAAGCAACTGTACAACAGCATTCTGCTCAACTGAGCGAAAATTTAGCCGCGCTAGAACATATCAACCACGTCACTCAATTGCCGTTTAACCCGCAACAAGTGGCTCAAATCACCGCGTTATACGCTGACTATCCGTTTACCTTACTCAATGACGATTATCGCCAGTCGCTAGAGCACAACAGTCCTGACACCCTGACCGAAGCATTTATGACCACCTTACTCCAGCCGGGTAATCCGTTTATTGATTTAACCATCGACCAAGACCCAACCCTAGCGTTGGCCAACGGTTTACAGCAACAACTGGCCAGTCAGTCACAATGGCTGAACGATGGTAATGCACTCTATCAAACCCTTGACGGCGTTTATTATTACCCCTTGTTTATTGAATTATCTCAGGCCGGCTTTGGCGTGAATCAAAGTGTGGTGATTGCGCAAAATATTAATGATCAACTTAACAACCCAAACCAAAGCCAGAGTGAAGGTAAGAGCGACATCCACTATTATCGCAGCGGTTTATTGTTTCATGTTAGCGATGCCACCACCGTGGCCACCAATGAAATCCAGCTGTTTAGCCTGTTATCGGCGTTCATCATTTTGGCGGCAACGTTTTGGGTGTTTCGCTCGTTAAAACCCTTATTGGCGGTATTATTGGTGATTAGTGTTTGCATCACCTTTGGCACCGCGGGATTGGTCAGCATGGTCAATGAAGTGCATCTGCTGACCTTTGTGTTTGCCGTCAGCTTAATTGGCATTTCGGTCGATTATGCCTTTCATGCCTTGGCCGCTGCGGCACTGGTCGAAAATAGCCCTGATCAAAAACAATCCCTAGCCCGTTACCTTGCCCCGGCGATGATCATGGGAGCCGTCACCACCATCATCGGTTATT
>JBLGCB010000246.1:0-10166 GCA_047617105.1 Phenylobacterium sp.
GAAGAAGCATTAGCAAAAGCAGCAGTCGCGTCCGACTTAGAAACATCCACCGGATTGTATTCATCAGCCCTGAGTTCAACATTAAACTGATAAGACTCACTGACACTTTCCTGCCCTTCGATGGAGGTCACGCGCAAATAGTCATCATTAAGGCAATTGTTGTCATTGCCAAGCTCAATATTAATACTTAATGGGCGGGTCTGACGCCGCACCGCTTCGATGGCCATCAGATCCAGTTCTTGCGTATTTCCTGTCATTGTATTCTCACTATGGTGTTCTGCGGTTAGCCGCATCTTCATCACTAATCACTAAAGAGCATGATTTATGCCATCACGCCCAATCAGGCAACAGCGCGTGTGCAGTGGCTTGTGGCCAGGTGAGTGGTGTTTATCTTGGGGTGATGGGTGAGGAATCACCCGGTAGGTGGGTCTTTAGGTGGTCAATTGGTAAGGTTGGTCCGACACCTTGGCGCATTACGCACCATTAATGTGGATTTATGAACATTTTTGAAATCGGCATGGCAATAACTGGTGATCCATCGTGCGCCAACCTGTGTCAAAACGCCAAACCAGCGATGAAATGACGTAGGGTGGTCACGCTTTTTGTGCCCACGCGTGACCTTGCAGTCATAAACAAGCCTTTTTCGAGCGGACTCCTGATTAAAAGTACTCTTGGAGACTTTTCACACAGGCTGGCGCATTGCGCACCCTACGGCGTATATTCGGATGTTAATTAATTGCGCTTTACGCCCTACTGCTGCGCCAATAATCGTTTTCTCAATGCATCAATCCTTTTCGTTTTAACGGCGTTTTCAATCGCAATTTCTTCTTCGTCGTTATTAGAATACTCTCGCTGGAAGTCGGTGATTTCATAAACAAACTCATCAAGATAAGGCAGCAACAACCGGGTATCCATTCGGTGAGTTTGATTCGCCAGCGCTTCTAAGATCAGTAGCCGAGTTTCTGGTTCATACAAGTCAGGCAATTTAATCGCCGCCAATAAAACCTCAAAAACATCTTGACGATCTTTGGTGGCAAAATAGTCCATCAATGGCGCAACTTCGTAAGAATTAGGACCATATCCCATATAAGTTAGCACCATTTTCAATGACTTCTCACTGTCGACTGCGATAAGTGCGTGCATCACGTCTGTTTGATTAACCGCTTTATTGATAACGGCGGCCCTATAGTATACATCTAACTTTGAATGCTGGAGCATCACAAAATCTTCCGCCATTTGTCGCGTTGCGTCATCACTAACTTGTGCCAAAGTCGCGGCGGCAAATAGGCGCATTTTAATATGTAAACTGGTGTCATTAAAAATCGATAATACCGCTGGCATAGCTCGGGAGTCATGAAATGTCCCCAAGGCTCGTATGGCTGCCAGCGCATCATGTGGGGCATAACCTTCTGGTGTTGTGATAAGCGACGATTTTGCCAAAAACGCTAGCAAAGGCAAAACAGCTCGTTTATCACCTATTTTAACAAGCGCCTTGTAATAGGTGCTTGTGAACCTTTCACCTTCTTTGAGCAGTGCGGCGGCAATGGCGGGAATGGCATCAGGACCCAATGCAGCCATTTTATCGCTATAACCTTCGCTAGAGGGTAAAGCTTGCTTAGAAATAGATTTAATTTGTTCTTCGTATGAAGCTGATGCCGACACAACATAAGTCAACATCGCACAAGCCATTAATCCAACCGAAATGACGAGTGTCACTTTTTGCTTTTTGTTCATCGTTTTAACTCTTATAGCTGAGTGAATACGGCTTTGTAATACCCTTGTTCTCCAACAGCATCACGGATGGGTTTTAAATATCGATGCATATTATTGGCGGTATTACCGTGTATATCATGTACTAAAACAGTAAGGGCAATTGCGCCATAAAGACGTCTGCGTTGATTGGCCAAAACTAGATCAAATTCAAAAATGAGCTTTGAAACAAGAAGCTTTTTCTCTCTAAAAAATTACATCGGACTTTTAAAAATCACCAGCAACCAGACTGCAATAGCGACTAAAAACGAAAACAACACCATCACTCTTTCTTGTCGTGGGCAATAAATTAACAAGGTAAAGTCCAAAGTTTTGGCATCTTCTTTAGGCTTTGCATATTCAACCCGACCTTTGCCAGTTAACAGCTCATAATGGCCAAGCATGTTAAACGGATAAAAAAACATCAAGGTAAAACCACAGGCCAAAAATGCCCTTGAGTACAGCCCAAACTCGTTGGTGATAATAGGAATGACAACACAAAACAAGGTAACCAAAAAGAAATTAATGACATTTAATACATCGGTGACAGGAACCCACGTTTTTTCGCCTCGGTCACCGACACTAATCTCACGATTCACTCGCCAGCCAAAAGCCGCAAACTGCATCGCAATGAGCAAGGACACGCTCGGTGGTACCGCAATAACACTATCCATTGAATAAACACCTTTATCAAATTAAATTCATGCAGCGTAAGGGTATGCCCTTACGCTTATCTTTGTGTCCTACTGCTGCGCCAACAATCGTTTTCTCAATGCATCAACCTTTTTGAAAATGTCTTCATTAAATGCTTCGAGCTTAGGATCTTTTGCACGCACATATTCATCAAGGTAAGGCAGCAACAGTCGAGTATCCATTCGGTGAGTTTGATTCACTAGAACCTCCAATACCTGCAAGCGGATGTGTGATTCATGTAAATCAGGATGTTTAATGGCCTCCAATAAAACCTCAAAAACATCTTGACGGTCTTTGGTGGCAAAATAGTTGATCATTGGAATGGCATTGTATGTGTTAGGGCCATAACCCATATCGGTTAACAAAATCTCCAGTGACGCTTCGCTGTCAGCCGCGATAAGTGCATGAATGATGTCTGTTTGCTTAAACCCGACATTGGGTTTACCATAATATAAATCCACATTGCTATTTTGAACGATAATAAAATCTCGCGCCATTTGTAATGTCGCGCCATCGCTAATCTGTGCCAAAGTGCCTGCTGCGACCAACCTCATTTTTATATCGACACTCGGATCATTAAATATTTTCAGCACAGCAGGTATGGCCCGGGGATCATGAAATGACCTAAGGGCTGTGATGGTTATTAGCGCCAAAGTGCCCACATACCCTTCTTCATCACGCAAAGGTGTTTTTTCAAGATATTTAAGCAAAGGCATAACCGCTCGTTTATCCCCTATTTTTTCTAATGCTTTAATGTATTTTGCTGGTAATTTAGGCGACTGTAATAACCTAGAACTAATGGCAGGAACAGCATCTGGACCCAGTTCGGCTAGGCGATCTACACGTGTCTCATTACCTGGTTGTGGTTTGGTCAGTAGTGCATTAATCTTGTCCTCGTAAGAAGGTGTCGACGGCACAACATATGCCACCATCACGCTGGCCAGTCCGATGGCAATTAATAGCGTCGTTGTTTGCTTTTTGTTCATCGTTTTAACCCTTATAGCTGAGTGAATACGGCTTTGTAATACCCTTGTGCTACAACAGCATCACGGATAGTTTTTAAATATCGATGCATATTATTGGCGGTATTACCGTGTATATCATGCATCAAAATAACAATTCGAGTTTTACCAAGGGCAATATTGGTTTTTATGCCCAGCTTGATTGCGGCATCAACTCTTTCGGGCGATTTGAGTTTTACATCATCTTCAGTTGACATATCCCATAAAACATTGGTTAACCCTTGCTCTGCATATACTCGGCTCACAGCTGCATTAAATTCACCCTCAGGCGGTCGAACTAGGGTTGGAACACTGCCACCAATCAAATTTTTAATCCGCTCTTTGGCTCGAATCAGATCTGTTACAAGGCCATTTGGACCATCCAATTCATCCTGAGCTTCATCACCGTTAATATCATCAGGATCCGCTGTCACACGATGTATATGAAGAACATGATCCACAGTAGACCCGGTATGAATTCCAATCCTATGGCCATCCCTCAAAGCATCAATCATCCTGTTTCGCCCCTTACCTGAGCCCCCACGATTTGGCACATGCGTTTGAACAAAAAACGTCGCCTTAATATCATTTTGCACCTCATTATACTTCAGCGTGTTGACAACGGTTGACGTATTCAAACTGTCCGACGTTGGCCCATCATCAAACGTCAGCACAATATTAATCACCGTAGGAGGTGGTATTTTCACCACATTAATCAATTTAATCACTGGCAAAGACAGCCAAGAACAGCGCTGACAACCTGCTCTTATCAACACCTCCTTACGCCCGCCAGTGGTAAAACTGTGCTTAAAAATCCCCGAAGCGCTGTAAACCGCAGGCTGGCCTTCTGCTTCCATCAAATAAAACATCTCACACTTTTTGTTCCCGATGGGGCTTGCCGTCAATCTCACTGATTCATAGGTGTTCACCGTCAGCGGCGCATCTACCGTCCAATTCAAATCATCAAAACAGTAGGTGCAATTGGCCGTTTGATATTCTGCTGGTAAATAAAAACTGTTCGATGGCTTATCAAAATCATACTGCTGACTTTGCGTCAACGCAAGTGCGTCATACAGACGCCTGCGTTGTTTTGCCGACTGGTAACCCGCATCAGGCGAATTAAATCTGCCCGGTGCCAGCAGCAAAAACTTGCCCAGTGATGCTTGCCATACCACCGCTTGCCAAGGCGTGCCCTCAAGCCGAGCGTATAACAACGACGATTGGCTTTGATTGTGGCCATTTATTTGACTTTGCATGGCCTGCACTGGCCGGGTTCTATCATCTAATTGTAAACGAATATCCGACTCATCTGCTTGGTAATCATAATCAAATTGGCCGCTAATATTGTCGTTGATGTGGGTTAAACGCCCCAACTTATCATATTGATATTGAATCTTATGATCGCCCTGTTTAAGCGATTTTGGGTTACCTTTGCCAGTGTATTTAATCGTTAACGGCGCTCTGGTGCTGGTAAGACTATTAATATCAACCTGGGTTAATTGATTGTTTTTATTGACCGTTAGAGTTTCGGTGCGGCTTTGCTGATTGACCGCTATTTTGTTGGTGGTATTCAGGTTGCCCAAGCTGTCATATTGATAAGTCAAACCGCTCTTATCACTACGGTTGGTTTGAGTACGAAACCCCAACTTGTCATAGCTATATTGATGATTCGCTCCATTTGGAAACGTCAGTCCACTGAGTTTACCCGCCGAGTTGTAGCTAAAAGCACTGGTGTGTTGTTGCTCTGTCAGCCTGCTCAACAGCCCATCATGGCTATAACTAAACGTTTGGGTTTTGGCTGGTTGCCCCGTTAAAGTGGTGATTTCGCTCAGCACATCACCATTGGCGGCATACTGATAACCATAACGGCCACTGTTGTCTTCCCGAGTGGTTAAATTGCCTCTGTCATCATAAGTGTAACTAATATCTGTATTGTCATTGCCTGTGATGGCGGTGACCTTTCCCATCGTACCGTATTGATAGCGGTATTGTTGCTGGTTGTCGGGCGCATTAGGGTAACTGTCCAATGTGACAAGTTTACCGTTTGTACCATAACTGAATTGCGCTTGCTGTTGACCGTTATGCCATAACTCGGTGATTTGGTTTTGGCCATTCACCACCACCGAACTATGAAAACCGGCCGCATTGGTCACCGAGGTGGTCATACCCGCATCGTTTTGCACAAAGGTTGAGGTGCCGCCATTGTCGTCCTTCGCCTTGGTGATATTATCCTGATATTGATAGCGGTATTGCTGGCCACGAATTTTAACGGTTTTGGCTTTATGCTGTTGATTAAAGGTGAATTTGGCCGCTTGCTGACCCTGTGGATCAATAACCTTGTGCAGCAATTGGTTATTATGATAGCGATATAACCATTGATTGCTTCCTAAATCGTCTACTCGTTCAAGCAAACCTTTTTTGTTGTAGTGGTAACTCACCACTCGATTTATATCATCGGTGATGCGAGTGATACGACCCATATCATCGCGCTTAATCACCACTTTACGATGGTTAGCACCAGCAATAATCGCAAGCTGGTTATTGGTATAGGAGAGTTGCAACTGGTTGCCGTTATTGTCGGTGATGCTAACCAAGCGATAGCGATCACCGAGTTTTTCAAACCGTTTGGCCAACCCGTTGAAATAGGATATTTGCAACAACCCTTGCCCGGTCCACTCAACCGCTCGTATATCACTGTTTTGCGCCGGGTCGACCTTATAACCCGTCGCGGTAGGCATAAACCGATAGCTAACAACGTTGTCATTTGTATACACCAAAATACCTTCATTATTGATGGTAATGGTTTGCGCCAAAGACAATTGCCAACCGGGTCCAAAATCACCGAACTTATCCATATCACGCGAGGCGTCAAACGCGGAGTCATATACCCGAGCCATCACTAGGGGTATTCGTCCGCTAGTGACAAGGTCGCGCCGTACAAAGGTAACGTTACCACTGCCAACATTAACAAATCCCTGACGCAAACCTTGGGATACCGATTGCTGATTAGCAAAAAATGTATTCACCCTGCGACGTTGCGACAGCTCATTAAGGGTTTGAACTTGATGGGTCATTGGTTCACTAATGACGGTCTTTGGTTGGTTTTGGTGGTTTTGCGCGTGTACTGTTTGATGGTTCAATTGATAGCATTGTTGGCAAGCCAACAGCCAGAAGCAGAAGGTTTTTAAGCGGTTCATGATTTTCAGTCTCTATTTTTTAATATTATTGAGTATGGTATTTCAGGCACATTTAATTTCGGGGCATAGTATGGCAAAAAATAAGCCAAGGTCAAGAATTAATGTTGAAACAAGGTGCCCTTAAGTAATAACGTTGATATCGGACATGTACTATTGGTGATTAAATCTCATGCAGAAAATGAGTATGTCCTTAGGTTTTTGTGTATGTCCGGCTTCAAACGCTTTCGCCTCCCAAAAACACATTGAAACATAAAATTAACATTTAAACAGAAAGTCATTAGACACCATCTGGCATCTTATCATTATCAGTTATGCTTGAATTTGATTATCGTGCCAAACATTGTCACTTTATCAAAAGTGCGATCTTTACCTTTGATATATCTACAAAAATAAAATCCTCGTACAAATACTTAAATATAAACTTATAATAATCTAATTAGGACACAAAAAGACGAAAACAGATCCATCGCGGCAAATAATTTACAAAAGTCCTAAATCATAGACTTTTATCGCTTGTTCTTTTGATCTAATTCGCCAATAATGCGAGCCAGTAAAAAGCACTAGGATAAGTACAGCAGCATTTATCTTGCCGGGTTTTCGATTCTTCTATATCGTGTGACACTGGTGGCAACGGAATGAATTAACACTATGGAAGTTTATTAACACGCAAACTGATTCGTGGAAGCTTTTTAGAATGAAACAATTACTTAAATATGGGTTAATCGCAATATCGGCCTTATCGGCCAACCTAACCTATGCAACTGACAGCGATGTTGACTACGTCTCCCAACAACGTGCTCAGGCAAAACAACAATCAAATAAGTCAGCAGCACTGGCGTCATCTAAGGTTGAGTATTACCTTCAGCTCCAAGAGTTGGCAGCACAAGAAGCCACCAACAAGAGTGCGGGTGGAGGCCGTGAGCCGCCGCAGTAACAACAATATGAGGAAAAACAACAATAATGTATCAACTGTTCGCAACAATAGATGACTTTGTATGGCTGGCTGATGCCACTGTTTTTGCGCTTTTTTTTGTTTTATTGATAAAAGAAGGCAAATTAAGTTCAACCTTTATCAGCCTTGGCACCATTGTATTACTCGATGGTGTTTCACTGCATTATCTTTCAATGCTCGAAAATATTGATCAACAGGCTTATGTGCCTCAAGTCAGATTTTCTTGGTATATTGGTTTAGCATTGTTACATTATGTCACCATATATGCCGTTTTTAAGTTGCATTGGTTGTCGGCAACGCCCTACAGTTTTATCACCAAAATGGTGTTTTTAGAATATTGCACTTACGGCATTATGCATCTTGTCCGGTATGCTGAGCGATCGGTTTTCCAAACAGATTATCTACAGAACGTATATCAAAGCGGTATTCTTTCCATTAATCTTTCAACTACGGCGGTGGTCATTATATTTGCGGTTGCGGTTGGTATATCTAAATTCAGAGTATCAAAAGGTAAAAAGGGGCTATTATGGACGGTTTAATTTTTTTTGGTGTTGTGCTGGCTATTTATTATTTTGTCTGTCTTTTCAACCAGACAAAACACGCAGAACAGACGATCCGCAGAATGTTTCGCGACAAAATTGAAGATGCGCAACGAAATATGTATACCTTGTCAAAATCTCACCAGCTCATCATGGAACGCGTGCACATTGAAGATATGCAGCTAAATGCTGATTTTGTGCCAATGCAACAGCAATTTCAGCTTGAAAGGTGGTATAACAAAGTTGACAATTATTCGAGCCAATATTTTCAATCACTGAGTCAAATCGAGCAAAACCAAGAAAGTGGCGACAACAATATCATTAACTTTGCCCAACGTTGCCAGCCAGAATATCAACAACCGCCCTTTAACAATCAATAATCAGACACGAAAGACAAAGCTCTTATAGCTCACCTAAACACTCAAGACTTTCCTTATCACCGTAACTTGGTGGTACGATCCGGTTATTACAATCACCAATTTCGTTATGACATTTCAATCGAATCTCGCCCGTTGCCCATTGAAGTGCCGTGGATTAATGTTAAGGGCTATTGGCTCAATGAGGCGGGATTCACTGTTGCCACGCCGTTATTGGTTGAGGTGAGCAAAGGCAAAATAGTGATCACCATTTCGTCGTAAGGAGTATATAAGTGGCAGCTCTCAACCCTTCGACTGGATGTTGAGAGCACGACTCACACCAGACAAGTGTCAAAGCAAAAGTGAAATATTTTGCAACTTTGATTGAGGGAATAAAATTGAAGTAGGGAGAAACTGTGGCTTATTTGGATAAATAAGCCACAAATACATTAACCCATACCATCCGAACGGTTAGCACTGGATATCGCATAAAACCCTTGTGCAGACTTTTTCCACTATTCACTGTCAGTATATGAGCGACCTAATAGATGACAGGTAAAAACCATGCTCATGATCGACTTGGCGCAGCAAAACCCAATACTACCCATCTACATCCTTCTACTCATGATATGGCTATGGATTCATTCGCCGAAAAAACCAAAACGTGCGTTTATCCCTATGCGTAAAACCAGTGTATTGCTAGCGCCCAAACCCTATCAGCGCTCATTGGCTAAAAACCGTAAGAAAACCCAATGGGTCACCAATGAAGTGCTACGTTTAAAAGTACTTTCAGGTGTTGGCTGTGGCAAAGTCGCCGAAACTTTTAATCGCATTCACGGCCATAGAGAAACGGTTTCTAAATCTTTTGTTTACGAAAAGCTCAAGCAAAATCAATATCAATTACTTGTTATCAGTCGTCACTGTTCAGCGTGCTTAGATTTCGCTTCAGAACAAGGCATTTTCGCACGGAAAATAGGCGCATATAGTCATATGTAACTGTTTGAGTACGAAAATAACGCCGTTATGGTGCGAAAGATGAGTGCGCTGAATAGTTACAGATATTCATCATAAAATACCACGCCATATGCCCGTCAATCACACTTGGGGTATTGATCTCACCACCGTCACCGTGGGCAAAAAACACAAGACCATTCTAGGCATCATTGATCACGGCACTCGCATGAACCTTAGCCTGACTGAATTACCGTCAAAACATTCAATGAATATTCTCAGAGAGTTGTCAAAAACCATTAGACAATACGGCGTTCCACGGTTTATCAGAACAGACAACGAACGCTGTTTTAATGCAAAAATCATCCGTTTAGCTTTAAAACTTTTAGGCATTAAACATCAAAAAAGCGATATTGCCTGCCCTTGGCAAAACGGTAGAATCGAACGTTTTTTTGGCACTTTTAAAGAGAAAGTCAAACAGGTGATTTTTACCAACCCTGAAACCTTTCAAACAGAATTGAACACATTTAACATTTGGTATAACCATTGCCGAACTCATGAACATATCGGCGGGCTAACACCAAAAGAGATGTGGCTGAAAAGACGAGATCGCAATGTTACTAAGGCAGTTTGGGTGAATGACTGGAATGGCATTTTGACTGGGTATTATTTTCCTGACTGAGATAATTGGCGGTGAGATGAACATTCTAAGGAAATCGTTTGCAGCA
>JBLGCB010000247.1:0-10150 GCA_047617105.1 Phenylobacterium sp.
GGATTTTTCGCATGAAGAGTGTACAACGTTTCATGCCGGTTGATATATGTTTTTCCACTGTGCTTTCACTCAAATCCAATTGTTCCGCGATATCACGCTGAGAATGTCCATAAACCTTTTTTAATACAAACACCTTACGACATTGCACGGGTAATTGTCGCACCGCCTCACAAAAATGAGCAAATTTTCGGTCGGTTGAGGCATTTTCAATCATTTCATCACTGTCGCTGTCACCTGATAACAGTGCGTACAGTTCATTGTCGTCAATATCATCGTTCAGTTTTACACTGGCCTGCTTTTGATAATCCAGCGCCAAATTACGGGCGGTCTTAAACATAAACGACTTGGGAGAACTGATTTTTTCTTTATTTTCAACCTGGCACATCCGCACATACGTCTCTTGAACGATGTCTTCTATTTCGTGGGGCGGAACAATTCGGGAGACCACCCGGGAAATGCTCTTCCTCGACGCTAAATATATTTTATGAAACAAGGTATCGCTCGACATCCACTTTTGCTCTTCACGTTTGGCTTAACTTTTTAATGACTTCCTAAGTAAAGACGACTGGGCGGTAAAAATCCGCTATATTAATTTTATATTAATTTGGCGGTTTAATTAAACTGGGTAACGATTCCAAAAGGAATTAGTGATATATTAAAATATGGAGGTGTAACAACTCGTCATCAGGACCAAAGAAAAATACCAGAAGACATTATTGAAATTTTTTCAGATAGAAAAAGACACGTTTGAACTGATGATTGATTCAAGAGGTTTGTAGCAAAAAACCAGCTTCTAAAAAAGAAAAACCCGAGAGGAACATAATGTCTGTCTCGGGGTTCAGTTCTGGTGTTGAGGGCGCTTGACATAAAGTCAGAGGGGCCACATCAACTGCTACCAGATAGGAGTATTCCACCGAAATGGCCGATAGTCAAGCACCTTTTAAAACCTGTATTTGAACTTGACCTGTCAATACTTCACACCCAAATCCTTACTGTTATAGGTGCAGCCAGCATTGAAACAATGGAATGGGTAAAGCACCATTCGACCGTCAACCAAGTTATTCGCACAAAGCCATCAGCCGAGGGTGGAAATAAACCATTGTTACGTGAACGTTGCGACTCTGATTTTGTGGTCATCAAAAGCACCGACAATTTAGACGGACTAACGTTTAGCCATAAACCATTTTATATTTGTGAAAATAATGGTGAAGTCGAAGCAATATTGGATAACGCTGACCTCGGCGAATATTTTATATCACTCATTGATCAAAACGGCGATTTAATGGTGGAACTAAAAGATCACAATTACGACTCAGTGATAACTCATCGTGATGCAAAACATAATTTTATAACACTGCGCGATACAGAAAGCTTCTCCTTAATTGGTGCTGCTTTAAAAGGAAAACGCATCCGGTTTATTTTAACAATGACTGATGAAAATCAGATCCTAGGCGTAATTGCCAGATCACATCGTCGCTACTAAACGCCTGATAAATGCGATTGCGAGTACAGGAACACACAGCCTTAAAGAACAAAGTAGCAAACATCCATTGCTACCCTAAAACATGAGAATTTAATCAACCTCAAATCTTTACCCCTATCATTTAATTACTAGCAACTCTCGTGTTCATCATAAAATTCCAATATACTGGCTTACCGATTGCTTTTGTGTGGTACAAAACGCCATTTTTATGGTTATTTATCAATCATTTAACCCTTATTCTCTGCCACGCTTTACCCAAACAAGCGTTATCACTAAAAGGTTTCAATCATCACTGATATACGTCTTTCGTTAAAAGTATTTTCTGCCATATTTCACCTTTTGTTAAATAAACACTGGTGGAAAACCTCAGCCCAGTCGTCTTTGTTCTATGTATGGCATCAATCCATACCAATGGGATATCCAGCGTTACGACATCATATTGTCTGTTTTATGTTGATCTTTAGCCTATTAAGTC
This sequence comes from Phenylobacterium sp., assembly GCA_047617105.1. Taxonomy (GTDB): domain Bacteria; phylum Pseudomonadota; class Gammaproteobacteria; order Enterobacterales; family Alteromonadaceae; genus JABSOG01. Next base: position 1,959 of record JBLGCB010000247.1, read on the forward strand.
AGGCCAAAGCAGCAGAACTCACGGCAAACGTAACGTTTAATATTCCCAGACAAAGGGCTGACTTATCGCTCATCAGTTTTGCAGAACAGGCAGATATTACCTTACTTTTTCCGCTACAAAAAATAGCAGGAAAACAGGCGAATTCAGTATCCGGCGACTATTCGATTATCGATGCATTGAATATTTTGCTTAAAGACACGGGCCTTAAAACTGATGTGAACGAAAGTGGGCAGTTATCTATTTTAATAGACCCCAGTTTTGAGAGAAAAGAAGATATGTTACATCATAAGAAAAACCAAGTGGCCAGTGCAGTATTGGCCGTGATTGGCACCGTCGCCGCAACACCAGCAATAACCCAAGCCGAAGAAGTGGCCAAAACAGAAGTGATTGAAGTCAGAGGTATTAGAGGCGCATTAGGTCGTGCCATGGACACCAAACGCGAGTCCGGCGGTGTGGTTGATTCCATTTCTGCCGAAGATATTGGTAAATTTCCCGACACCAACCTTGCCGAATCATTACAACGTATCACCGGCGTCTCTATTGATCGCGCTGGCGGTGAAGGTCAAAAAATCACCGTCCGTGGTTTTGGTCCGCAGTTTAATACCATATTGGTCAATGGTCGACAGCAAGCCTCTGAAGATGCCGGCCGTGATTTCAGCTTTGATACCATCGCCGCTGAAATGGTCAGAAGCCTAGATGTGCATAAAACATCCACCGCCACCCTGCAATCTGGCGGCATCGGCTCTACTGTTAACATCGAAACCGCCAAACCTTTTGACATCAATGGTTTAAAAGTCGCCGGTAGTATCAAAAGTATTTACGATGGCAATAGTGAAAAAAATACCCCACAAGTATCGGGTTTAATCAGTAACACCTTTAATGATAATACCTTCGGCGTATTGCTGGCGTTGTCATACCTAGAACGAGAAACCCGATTAAACCGGGCGCAATCAGCAGGTTGGCGAGAAAACTCTGATTTTGTCCGCGGCACCCCCACCAACGCCTCCGGTGAAATCTACCAACGCAATGTGTTTATTCCGCAAAACTTTGATTCTTTGGTCACCACCGAAAAACGCGAACGTATCAATGGTAATTTGGTGGTGCAATATGCCCCCAGCGATAATTTGGTCATCACCGCAGATTCTTTATACTCAGACTTTGATGTCAAATCAGACACCACTTCTTATGGTCACTGGTTCTCGGCCAATAACGTCGAGAACGTGATTGTTGATGACAATGGTACCGTAACCGATATGTACCAGCAAGTCGGTTTGGCGACAGATTTTCATGCCAAAAAAGCCGACCGCTTAACCGAATCAGTCTCTTATGGCCTTAATTTTGACTGGGATGTCAACGAAGACCTGAATATGCAGTTTGATATCAGCCACTCCAATGCCACCCGTGATGCCAACAATGGCCGCGGCGGTTCACTGGCGTTATTGGGTTATGCCAACCGAGTACAATGGACCCTCGATGATAATATCTTGCCTTATTACAGTAACTTCGCCGATGCCAGCACTGATATTTACAGTGGTCAGCAAGAAAGTGATGGCGTCAGTCAAGACCCCAATAGCCCAGATTATGTCGCGCCACAAGGGACCGCAAACTATCTCGATGCGGCCAACAGCGGTGCCCATGTGATGATCAGAGGCAGCAATGAAGTCGAAGACGATATCAGCCAATTCAAATGGAGCAATACCTGGTTGGGCGATGGCAATAGTGGCTTTGCGGCGGCCAGATTTGGCGCGATGTACTCCACTGAAACCAAAACCGTCAATGAGTGGAATAATACCAATAGCGGTATTCATTGTACTTACTGTAATTACAAAGATTTTCCCGATGTCAGCGCTTTCCCACAACAGGTGTTTGATGCGGGCAACGACTTTTTAAGTGATGTCAGCGGCAGTGGTCGTACCCCAAGCCAATGGTTATCTTTTGATGGCGAAGCGTTATTTGACTTTTTGGGCGGCGTTGAAGGCGTTGATTTTGATGCGGTGAAAACGGCCAACTCATTTGAAGTCGAAGAAGACACCACTTCATTGTACCTTGAACTCGATTTTGAAGGTGAGTTGGGCGATATGGCGATTTCAAGCACCGCTGGTTTTCGCTATGAAAGCACCGACGTAAAAGTCAGTGCCAGTCAGGCCAATGTGCAAAGTTTGTCGATTCTAGATGCCACCGAAATGCTCGCGGCCTATGGTCCTACCACCGATTTTAGTGAAAAGAATGACTACAGTGAGATTTTGCCTAATTTCAGTGTCAAACTCGAAGTCACCGATGATTTGGTTGCCCGTGTTGCGGTATCAAAAACCCTTTCTCGACCGACATTAAGCAGTTTACGACCCATTACTAAGCTTGATACGGTGCGTCAGGGCAATTTACAGTCATCCAGTGGTAATGCCAACCTGATCCCCTTTATTTCAGATAACCTTGATTTGTCACTAGAATGGTATTACGACGATGCCAGTTATCTGTCTGCTGGTTACTTCAGAAAACATGTTGCCAACTTTATTACCAACGTCAAGCAGGACAAAAGCTTTACCATAGCTGATGGCAGTCTGTTAAATGACCCGTCAACGGGTAATGATGCCAGTAGCCCAGATGCGGCAGACAGCGTCGCGGTATTTACCAATACTGCCCCTGAAAATGGCGAATCGGCCACCGTGGATGGTTGGGAATTTGCCGCGCAACATACTTTTGGTGAGTCAGGTTTTGGCCTAATCGCCAACGCCACCCTGGTTGATAGTGATGCTGAGTTAGATAATGCCAATATTACCCAGGTATTTGCGGTCACCGGACTGAGTGATTCACTCAATGTGGTGGCGTTTTATGAAAAAGACGCATTTCAGGCACGTATTGCCTATAACTGGCGTGATACCTTTTTGCAAAGTCTGAGTCAGGGCGGTGGTGACGGGGTCACTTATGTTGAAGATTATTACCAGTGGGATGCCAGTGCCAGTTACGACATTAGCGATGAGTTCACGGTATTTGTCGAGGCCATTAACTTAACCGAAGAATATACCCATAGCCGCGGTCGCTTTGCCAATCAGTTGTTGGATATTGTTGATAGTGGAAGGCGTATATCCTTAGGTATTCGTGGTAATTACTAAAACAGGGTCTGATAATGTAGCATCATTTAGGGTAGTCTGCGTTGTGTTCTTACACGCAGACAGTTGCTTTTCTTCCTCTGTGTTGCCTCTGCGCCCTCTGTGGCTCTGTGGTAGTCGCAAGGAACGGAGCCAATTGTTATCCGGTGATCGTTGCTCTAAAATCAATTAAAAAGCAGAACATTGATGAATAAACTCACTAAAACGGTTGTTATTGTCGGCGGCGGTGTGGCCGGTTGGCTCACCGCTGGACGGTTGGCAGCAAAACATCCCTACCGCAATGGACAGGGCCTGAAGGTGATATTGGTAGAATCTGCCAATATCCCCACCATAGGGGTTGGCGAAGGCACTTGGCCGACCATGCGAACGACCCTGATGGCATTGGGTATCAGTGAAACGGACTTTATTCGTCAATGTGATGCTAGCTTTAAACAAGGGGCCAAATTTGCCCAATGGGTGGATGGCTCCAGTACAGATTTTTATTACCACCCGCTGGTATTGCCGCAAGGATTTGCCCAAGGTGACCTCGCAGCGCACTGGCTAAATCGTAAAGGCTTAGCAAGAAAAGGAGAAAAGCAAACAGCATCATTTTCACAAAGTGTCTGTTACCAAGAAGCCGTTTGTGAACACGGATTAGCACCAAAAACCATCAGAACCCCAGAATTCGGCGCTGTCGCCAATTATGCCTACCATTTAGATGCTGGCAAGTTTGCCGCTTTTTTGCAGCAACATTGCTGCGAAAAACTCGGCGTGATTCATATTATTGATGATGTTATCGGCATCAACAGTGCTGACGTTGTTAACATTGCTGACCCACAAAAAGCGGATATCACTTCAGTCTCCACCAGCAATAACGGCGATGTCTGTGGCGATTTATTTGTCGATTGCACCGGGTTTTCGTCACTATTACTGGGTAAGCATTACCAAGTGCCATTTAAAAGTTGCAGCGATACCTTGTTTATTGATACCGCGCTGGCAGTGCAAGTGCCATATGAAAACGACGATGACCCCATTGCCTCTCATACCATTTCAACCGCGCAAGAAGCGGGCTGGATATGGGATATTGGTTTGCAACACCGCCGAGGCGTGGGTTATGTCTATTCAAGCAAGTATTCTACGCAAGCCCAGGCCAAAGCGGTGTTGGCTGAGTATGTTGGTGAATCGTTCAAAGACTTAACGGTGCGAAAAATTCCGATCGTTAGCGGCCACCGCGAAAAGTTCTGGCAAAATAACTGCGTGGCGGTGGGATTATCCGCCGGTTTTCTAGAGCCGCTGGAAGCGTCTGCCTTGGTTTTGGTCGAGTTGTCGGCGCAAATGATCGCCGAGCAATTGCCACCCTCTAGAGCCGTGATGGATATTGTCGCCAAACGCTTTAATCAAACCTTTTTGTATCGTTGGGATAAAATCATTGATTTCTTAAAGCTGCATTACATCCTCAGTAAACGCAACGACAATGCTTTTTGGACTGACAACCGCAATGAAACCAGCATCCCAAACAGTTTGCAAGAAGCGATGGCGCTGTGGCAGTATCGCGCCCCTGCTGATCATGACTTTACCAGTAACAATGAAGTTTTTCCGGCAGCCAGTTATCAGTATGTATTATACGGTATGGGTTTTGAGAGTGATTACAGCCACACCCCGCAGGTGCTCGAGGATATTGATTTTGCTCACAGTCAGTTTGCCAAAAATCAAAAAATGACCCAGCAGGCGGTCTCCACCTTGCCTGCGCACCGAGAACTATTAGATAAAATAAAACTTCACGGCCTTGGCCGCATATAATAAATAAAGAGAGGATGTAACTGTTCAGCGTGCTTAGATTTCGCTTCATAACAAGGCCTTAATTTGGCGGTAAGAGTCGCACGGAAAATAGGCGCATATAGGTCATATGTAACTGTTTGAGTACGAAAATAACGCCGTTATGGTGCGAAAGATGAGTGCGCTGAATAGTTACAAAAAAAATTATGGCCAATTTAGTAGCACTAGACAACAAACGTCACTTAACCACCCGAGTCAATCCAGATAAAGCCGAATTACATGGTGCCGGGCTGCACCTAGTGCCCGTGGTACTCTCTGAATTCACCGCTTTAGCGCTGCAATACCCTATTGTATTAAGCAAAAATGAACAGTCTGGACAATTTGTTTTTTCAGCGATGTTAGGTTTTGAGTCAGGTGAAAATTTATTTTGGCAGCATGAGCAATGGCAGGGCCTGTATTTACCGTTACAAATCAGACGCCAACCATTTTTTGTCGATTCTCCTGCTGCCCAATTGGGTAATAACAGCAATACAGCTGAATATATTGTTTGTATGGATATCGATAGCCCAACAATTTGCGAATCAACACAAGCTCAGGCAGGCGTCGCCTTGTTTGATGAAAACGGACAAGACAGCGAATACCTGCATCAGGCAAAGGCTAACTTAAGCGAATTACTCAGCGGTGAAGCTCAAAACCAGCTATTGCTGGACAAACTTGAGGCGCTGGATTTATTGCAAGCGATGTCACTAGAGATCACCTTTGCCGATCAAACCTCGCGACAACTCAAAGGTTTGTATACGGTTGATCAGCAAAAGCTGGCCAATTTAACCGACCAACAGCATTTAAACTTATATCACGCGGGTTTGTTACCAGCGATATATACCTTTATTAGCTCACAAGGGCAAATACACGCCTTAATCGATTTAAAAAACAAACGGCTGGCTTAGCTATTTCCTTTAGGAGCGAGCATGTTAGATTTTTCATTAAATGATAACCCTAAGATCACCCGGCTAAGCATCGGCTATGAGCAGACGCCACTATTGATTATTGATGATTTTGCCAACTCACCGCAAAGTTTGATCACATTGGCAGGCAACGGTTCATCATTTACCGCCGATGATGATAACTTTTATCCGGGTAGCCGCAAACCAGCGCCTGAGCAATATTGTCAACAATTGAGTGCGCTCTTTTTACACCAAGGTTTAAACAAAGCGTTTTCAAACGCAGCCATTAATCAAGCCAAAACACTGGCTGCTGCATTGGCGATATCTGATTTGCCCGTTGATCAATTAAGGCCGATTCAGATGCTGCCGCATTTTGATACCTGCGACAATGCTCAGTTTGCAGTGGTCCATTATTTATGTGACCAACAACACGGAGGCACTGGATTTTACCGCCATCGCAACACCGGTTTTGAACGCATTACCCAGCCAAGGTTGGCCAGTTATGCCAGTCAGTTAAAGCAACAAGCACTCGCCAGTCAGTTACACAAAAACCCGGCCTATATCAATGGCAGCAATGCACTGTTTGAGCAAATTCACTCGGTAGATGCCCGCATGAACAGGGCCATTATCTACCCCAGTAATCTGTTGCACTCGGGCAATATAAATCCGGCATCGGGGTTGGGTTCAGATCCACAGCAAGGGCGTTTAACCTTGGGCAGTTTTGTGGTGGTTCGGTGAGTTACCTATTTTAAATAAGGACACTTGTACTTAAATATTTTATGACATATACTGCCAAACGCCATTACTTTGCAGTCAAAATGTTTTTTCTGTGCAGTAATGTAAAAACTATTTTAATAATAACTAGGAATAATAATGAAAAAAATGAAGGTAGTCGTCCTTGCCATAGGCATCAGTATTTCAGCTGGTGCTGTAGCCTTGCCAAACTGGCACGTTTGTCAAGAATGGGTAGAAATGTGCTCTCTCGGTTTGGATAGTGCTTGCTACGATTGGAAAAAGTATTGCCGATCGGTAAAAAATCCCGAAGGCTGATAAACAGGGGCAGTTTACATTGAATTTAAAACATAGTTAATATGTTTTATTATTCAAGTAAGCAGCCCCTTTAGTCCAATGGTGGTACAGAAAAAGCTTAAGCCAGTACCACCAACGGCTCTGCCTTACAGTGACTTTTACCGCATCGCAGTTCCAGCCTAAAAGCACGACCAACGCCAACTTCGCTGTGCACACCAATAAAACCATTCATCTTCTCAGCCAAAGGTTGAGCTTTTCTATTAGCATCTGGGGATCAACGGGTTTGGGGATATAGTCATCCATGCCTGCTTCAAGGCAGAGTGCTTTATCGCCTTTCATCGCATTGGCCGTCATGGCGATAATCGCAATATTACGGTATCTATCGACGACACCCGCCCTGATTTGGCGCGTCGTTTCATAACCATCCATTTCTGGCATTTGGCAATCCATCAGAATGACGTCATAAAGCTCTGGGGTATTTTTAAGCACTTCAATCGCTTCGATGCCATTACCGCAAACATCTGCCGTTAATTCCAGCGCTTTGAGTTGTTCCAAAACCACCAGTTGATTAATGAGATTGTCCTCAACCAACAAAATCTTCACCGTATTGGCCGCTTTTTGCTCGGTAGGGTCCGTTTGCTTGGCTAATGACACCACCTCAATCTGTGGTTCTAAAGCGGGTTCAAGCGTGGTTGTTAATGTTTGATGTTGATCAAATAAACTGGTGATGGCTTTTTCAATATCAACGGTAGTAACCGGTTTGGCGAAATGGCCATGGAATCCCAACTTGGCAAAATGACGAGCATCACCGGAGTAAGCCAAAGACGTCATCAAAATCACCGGCAATTCTCGATGGCTTTGGTGTATTTTTTTAACCAACAAATCTCCGGTAATATCTGGCATGTTGCGATCGATAAAAGCACCATCGAAGCCATCAGAAGGGTTATCGGACAAAATCTTCAGCGCCTGTTCACCACTGCTGGCTTGGGTGACCTTAGCACCCAATGCAGTCAACTGTGCGTGTAATATTTTTAAATTGGTCACATTACCGTCAACTATCAACAATCGTTTGCTGTTAATATTCAGCTCTGATGTGACTAACGATTGTTGTTCGCTGGTTTGTAGTTTTAATGTACAGGTAAATTCACTGCCACGGCCCAATTCACTGGTCACGGATATTTCTCCGTGCATTAATCGACAAAGATGTTGAGAGATTGACAGCCCCAACCCGGTTCCGCCAAACTCTCGGGTCGTTGAGGTATCAGCCTGAGTGAAGGTCTCAAAAATGCTGGTTAACTTGCTCGCATCAATACCAACGCCAGTATCCACAATGGTGATGGTGAGTAATAATTCATCA
>JBLGCB010000248.1:0-10107 GCA_047617105.1 Phenylobacterium sp.
CCCATACTGCGCAACTGGTTTAAAAACGGGAGTTCGACAAATGTATATTCAGACATAGTTATTGTTCTTTTGCGTGTGGCCAAATCGGGCTGATAATGTAGCTTAAAACGCTAAGGGAAGTCAAAATCTTCGGCATACTCTTATAAACCTTTGTTTTAGATTGTTTTATTCTAGCGAATTTTGGTTAATAACTAACCTAAATGGTAATTAAATACTATACTTATATACAGTATTGAGTGATTAATTTTGCACCGAGGAGAATAGAATGATCTTAAATGACAGTCATTTATTTGATAACGCCAATGACGAATATAAGCACGATACCAATGTCGAACTGGGCAACAAAATCACCCTGCTGGCTGGGCAAATTAATGCCGGCACTTATTGTTTCTTAAAAATGCTTGCACAATTCGACCGCAAAAAAGGTTGGGAGAATGGCAGAACCCGTTCTTGCTCACAGTGGTTAAGTTGGCAATGTGGCATGACCTTTACCACCGCTCGCGAAAAGCTGCGGGTCGCCCATAGCCTTGAAAAGCTGCCCAAAATTAACCAAGCGTTTGAAGGTGGTCATGTCAGTTATTCTAAAGTGCGGGCGATGACCCGAGTGGCAACAGATGACAACGAAGAAATGTTATTAAGCGTTGCTATGGGCGGCACCGCAAGTCATATGGATAAGCTAGTTCGCAGATATCGACTAGTCGATGAAGATCAGCATCCAAAAGAACAAGGGGATGAGCATCAACAACGAAAGTTGGACTATTATCAGGATGACGAAGGGATGTGGGTGCTGCACACCAAATTACCGCAGCTTGAAGGTGGTTTGCTGGTTAAAGCGATTGAAGAAATCATCAGACAACAAGATAAAAATGCTTCCGCCGAAGCGCCTGAACAGGAACAAACGCCAGAAAATGCTTCCGCAGAAGCATCTATCAAGGAACAAGTGGAAGTAGAAGTAGAAGTAGAAGTGGAAGTGGAGGTAGAAGTGGAGGTAGAAGTGGAGGTAGAAGTGCCTGTGGTTGATAAAGCCAGTTACAGCCAAAAACGTGCAGACGCGATGGCTTCACTAGCAGAGCATTACATTGCTACGGCGACTGTTAATGATGAAAATGGCGGTGTTCAGGCATTGGCAGGTCATGAACGTTGCCAAGTGGTATTACATTTAAGCGCTGATACTTTACAAGCTGAAAATGCGCGTCAATATATGGATGAACATGAGTTTGCCCATGTATACGGTGAAAGCTGCAATTGCCTCACCCCGCCAAATATGGACTACCAGTGGATCTCTATGGCCAATGCCAAACGTTTCAGTAGTGACGCTAGTTTGTATACAGTTTTAGAAGATAACTACGGTAACGTATTAAATGTGGGCAGAAAAACCAGAACAGTTGGCACCGTGCTGGGGCGAGCATTAAATTTGCGCGATGAGGCCTGTCGTTTTCCGGGCTGTTGTGCCAATAAGTATGTTGATTTTCATCATATCAAACACTGGGCAGAGGGTGGCGAGACCGAACCAGATAACCTAATCAAGTTATGTCGCTTTCACCATGATCAGCTACACAAGGGCCATTACACCATAGCTGTACAACAACAAACCCAACAGAACAATGGCCAAAAGTGGATATTTAAAACCGCTGCTGGCGAAGCCATAGAATCGAACCCCACGCTACCAGTGCCAATCAGCAACGACTTTTTTGCCGTACAATGGCCCAATATAAACAGTCGAACCGGGGTTTCTCGTTGGCAGGGAAAACCATTGAACTATACCGAGGCACTTGGAGATTTACTTCAGTGTAAACATCGTTGATTAATTTAATGATACAGACACTAAGTCATGAAACAAAAATTGCATAAACTGACGTGGGGTATTACGCTTGTTTTCAACATTACCGCCAGTCCAAACATGATGTACAGGGTTTAAAACGATGCGCCAATTCAGCTTCAAGATACACTCTTAACGAACAATTGAAGTTATCGGCCAACTTGACGATTTCGCTATGGGTTTGATCCACCCGACGGTCTGATTCGCTAAGGCTTTATCAAGGTCGCTTTACCAAAAGTATTACGACCATAAATCAGGGTGATTTTGCCCATCTCAATAGTACGGTCTTCAAATTCTCTGAAGGTGCCGACATTTTGGATGGTTTGGATCCGCTTTAACATATTTATTCCTTAATTCACCCGGACTTTGCCTGTTAGGAGATCTTGCATTAGGCCTTTTTTTTGGTTTTGGTATTTGATAACTTCCCCTTTAAATACTGCAATTTGCATATCAATTTGATCAATAATTACAGCAAACCTTTCTTGTTCCACTATAGAGGGTAGCAAACATTGCAATGAACCTAATGTTGGTAGATTTAGACCTGCCTTAGCCCCTGTATCATTGAACTTCTCAAACTGATATTGACCAATATAAGATTGAAGAAAATGACCTAAATAACGTGAATTCACAACAACTTTATTTAATCTAATTAAAGCTGTATGTTGATTTATAAATGCCCTGCCAAATGTTGCAGGCACAACGCCAATAATGCCTAAATCAGCGGTTATTGATATAAGTATATCGCCAGCTTCTAAACGGGTTCTTTCACCTTCAGAACCATTACCTATATTAACGTATTTAACAGACTTCCATCGAAAATTGATATGTTCCCTGGTTAAATTACTAATTCTGACAAATAAATCACCTTCATCAGCATAATGCGAAGCCCAGTCTCTTGAGCCGCTGGTGATTTTCTCAGCAATGGAACTTAAGTGACAAACCTCCCAATCCTTCGGTGTCATACCAAGTTCGGATGACTTATAAAGTTCAGGTTTATCTTCAACACTCGGACGTAGTTGACCGTAATTAGGATTACTGGCAGTAGTGCCACTAAGATCGATGCCTCTGGTAAACAAGTCGGCCATCATACCTTGTTTAATGGCGCTGTATTTATTAATCAGAGCCTGGGTTTTGTCGATTAAGTTGTCGACTGTAGTGAGAATTTTGGCGATTTTTTGTTGTTGCTCATATTTAGGCGTAAAAAATTTAATTCTATATAAATAATCACGACTAATGCTTGGTACACCTGTTGCCTCATTGAGTTTTTTCAAATCAAAATCCGCTAGGCAATAATATAGCCATTTGGCAAAAACGCCTGTTTGCGGCAACACAGCATATGCAGTGTCTATCACCCAATAACCATCTTCCACATAACTTGGTTTATCTAAAGTGCCCTTCCTAGCAACCACAATACCACTTTGACTAAAAAGTTGTTCTGCGGCGTAACCAACCAGCCCGCCACTACCATAAATGGGATAATTTCCATCATCAGCACGAACATCGTTTGGCGATCGGCCATATTGAACAACAGCCAGTTCCCTCAATGACTTCTTCATATCAAACCTCACTTAAAGTCTGTGTCATCGAGTCATTTTTAACATACCCCAACTCCCCCAAAAACCCATCCAACAGCACAGCCTGCTCATCCCTTTGCGCCAAAATATCCTTTACCGTCACCGCATATTTACTGTGCAGATTTTCCACCGCTTTATGCAATTGGCTAATAGGCTGATTCACATAAGCGCCGAAGCTGGCCATCAACTCTACTCTAAACCGCGCTTCGATCAGCACTTTGGCTTCAACCGGGGTGATTTTTTGACGGGCAGCAATCACCAAATCATCCTTTTTCTTTTCGGCTTCTTTAATGCCTGCTTTTAACTCTCTGAGTTCTTTTTCTAAAGCGGTGTGCTTGGCAAGTGAGGCATCAATGGCGGCATTGGCAGCAGTTAAATCATCAATTTGAGCCTCAAGTACTGCGGCTTTGGCCTGCTCTTCTTTTATCGCACTCTTGTTAACATAAGGCAGCTGTTTTTTCGCTTCTTTTAACTGACTGGTATTGGCCTTTTTGTTGTCTTTTAACGGTTTTAATGCCGCTTTTGACAATACCCCACTTTGTAGCGCATCGTCTAGTTCTTCACCTTCACCTTCAATAGCAGCCTCATCATCGTCTGCCGGGGTGTCGTTGGCGGCAACAAACATGGCTTCGAGTTCGTTGATTCGGGTTTGGTCTTTTTTCAGTCCAGCCAATACTTCAGGGTATTGCGATTGTAAAATCTCTTCATCATTGATGAGTTCAGCATTCCAACCGCTGGCGGCAATAGACTTTAAATCGGCTTGCTGCAAGGTAAAGTAACTGGCCATGGCACCGCGAATTTTATAAATATCTAACAGCTTTTCACTAATCAGCGCGGTAACAATGCTATTTAATGCATCACGGCGTAACGCCATCACCCCACTGCCACCTTGCTGGGCATCACCCAGTTTATAAAAACCGGGGATAAAGCTGGCTTGCCACCAGGTGTTTACCGCATCCATAAATGCTTGATGCTTTTGCAGTAACGACGGGTGATTTTCAACCGTGGTTTTAATCGCCGCTTTGTCACTGATGATGTCGCTAAAAGAGAGGTAACCCGCCTGGTTGCTACTTTCATCAGGTTGGGCATTAAACAAGGTGGTTTTTAAATCGGCATAGTTTTGCCAATGATACTCCAGCGCAGCCACTTCTGCCTGCGGAATACCGCCATTAAGGTGGGCTTTAACATCGTGTGGCTCCGGAGCCGGGCTGTTATCAACATAACGGCGAATATTGAGGTTGTAGGCTTCGTTGGCCAGTTCGTCATGCGATACCACTTTGGCATATTTGGCCGACGCTTTATGCTCTGTCTGTTCACCACTGGTGAGCGCTTTGTATACATGGGTGATTTTTTCGAGATCTTCTGATCTAAGCGTATTCTGGTTTTTGCCTTCTTTGTATTCGCGGTCAGCATTAATAAACACCACTTGTTTGCGCTGGTTGGCATTGGCTTTGTTAATCACCAATACACATGCCGGAATGCCAGTGCCATAAAATAAACCTTGAGGTAAACCAATCACCGCCTCTAAAATGCCGCTATTGATAAACTTTTGTCGACACAGTTTTTCTTCACCGCCTCTAAACAATACCCCGTGTGGCATCACCACCGCCATTTTGCCGTTTTGTTTTAACGACGCCACCATATGTTGCACAAACATCAAGTCGGCTTTTTTGCCGCCCTCTGGCAACCAGGTATGAAAACGACCAGCGTGTTCCATACCATCTTTACTGTAGTTTTGTGAAAATGGCGGATTGGCGATCACTCGATCAAAGGGGCGGATCTCACCATTGCTGGTCAGGTGTTGCGGTTTGGCTAAGGTGTCTTCGTTTTGAATGTTCGCGCCACCTGCCCCGTGTAATATCATGTTCATTTTACAAATTGACCAGGTGGTACCGCTGTCTTCTTGACCAAATAAATCAATTTTGGTGATATTGCCGCCAGACTCTTCGACATATTGTTTGCTTTGAATCAGCATACCGCCAGAACCACAAGTGGGGTCGTAAATTTCCATGCCCTCGGCAGGTTCGAGTATTTCAACCAACAAACGCACAACTTCGCTTGGGGTATAAAATTCACCTCCTTTTTTACCTGCACTATCGGCAAAAAACTTAATCAGATATTCGTAGGCGGCACCCAGCAAGTCAGGAAACTCAAAATCATCGTTGGTCAGTGGTATTTTGTTAAAGTGCTGAATAAATGCCACCAGCACATTATCGGCCATCGGTTTTTTGCCAATTTTCTTATTGAAGTTAATGTGCTTAAGCACATCTTCAAGGCCCTTGTTGGTATTGGCATCTTCCAATGCAGCCAACGCAACATTTAACTCACTACCCACTTTTTCTTTAATGTGTTTAATGGTGGCCCATGACGCCCCTAGAGGCACAAAATAATCATATTGGTTTTGATCATCCAGCAATGCCTGAATGGTTTCATCGTCGTGGCCTTCGCCGTCAAGCTCTGCTTTAATGGCGTTGCGATCGGCATCAAACTGGTCAGACATACGTTTTAAAAACAACATGCCAAAGATATATTCTTTGTATTCTGAGGCATCCATTTTACCCCGCAAAATATCACATGCCTGAAATAACAAGGTTTCGAGTTTGTTTAAAGTAAGCTTATGCTGGGTCATTAAGTCTGCCTAAAATGTCGATAGCCAAGATTCGGCTTAGGTCGATGATGAGCAAGATTGATGCTGCTAATAGCACCAGCAATATCACTCAAATTAACCATAAATATTTATTGGCCACACTTGTAACATACCGCTATGTAATTGACAACAAGGTGTTTTAATCGGGGCCAAAAGGGTGACTGTACAGTGGTTAAAAAACATAGCTGATTTGGCGGGGTTTTAAGCTTTGATGATACTGATGGTGATATAGATCGCACCAATTAGGCTTGTCGGTAATTTCCCTAAACGGCACAGATATGTCGATAGCGCCGAATAACCACAAATAACCTATACTATTATTCACCACCCCACAGCCAAAGAACACTGGATGCTCAAATCTCAAACACTACAGCTTAATCAACAACTGCTCATCCATGAGAATTGCCAATGGTTCCAGCAAAAAGGACACTGTGATCAACGCTTAAAGTGGACCTTTAAAATCTTTCATCAGGACCCGGAAGCATTAAAAAACCTATGCGGTGATTTATTCAACAATGGCTTTATGCTCAACTCTGTGAGATGGAACAAAGATCCGGATTATCAAGTAGAAGGCTGGGTCGCCAGCGTCTATGTGGTCGAGCAATTTTCCTGCGATGCGCTCTATGACTTTAGATTCAAACTCGAGATATGGCTTTATGAAAAAACACCTTGCCGTTTTATCGATTACCATCCGACCATTATCTACCCCGGCAAAACGCAAAAACATCAATCCGTTCACATGAAACAAAGTGATCCAGATTATAAATTGGTCAATCAAGTATTTCATGCAAGGGCTGCCGAAGTCATTGATTGGAACAATTCCAGAGCACCGAAAAACAGCAGCAACAGCAACAAAGCCGACTGGGAAACGAAATGGCAAAACGGCCTGACCAAAGAGCACAACAAACGCAAAACACAAGCCCTTGGCATTGCCACGTCAGTGCTTGATAAAGCCTATGCTCAAGCCTGCGTTCAGGCCAATGAGCCATCAGCAATATTTGCCGACCAATGGGTACCCTTCTGCGATTTTTGTTTAAAAGGACGATCAGTATTTTTAACCGCAATGTGCCCCGGCCCGATGAACGATGGGGTAAAAATCAAACTCAACTCAGGTGACTACGAACTGAATATCAAGTTAGGCATCAGAGAAGATATTGCCACACTCCTGGCGGTCAATTTCATCCAGAGCAAGCGCACATATGATACCAGTACTCTTCTTGAGCGCATTTCAATTGATGGTGCCACACTGGGGATTTATGATTATGAACGATTACGCGCCTGTTTGGGCTATGACCTCGACACCTTGTATAGCTGGGGAGAAAGCAAACGCGCCAATCTTGAAGATGAACAAAGCTATGGGGCTCTTTATGGCGTTCTGGTTTATGATCTAAAACGCGGTTATCTGTTGCCCTACCTACAAACAGGTGATGGCGACGGGGTTTATCCTGTCAATCAATTGTTCGACAATGGTGAGCTGGTCGGGGTTGAGGTTTGTTTTATCGCGAGTAACTATGGCGATTGCCTGACACTAAAGTGCCATTAACGCAATAACATTGTTCAACAACTTAAATGCCATCGAAATACCGAACCACTGTCAGAGTAAACATGCTTTCTATACCTTACTTTGCTTTTTAAGTGAACACTCGTTTAATCAGCGCTTTACAAGTCGATGCTATCAACATATCCTCAGCATATGGTCAGATAATCCTGTTTTACTTGGCCCTCTTAATGTAACCGGAATCCCATAATGAGCAATAAAGATATCGTACAAGAACTCTGGTACCTGTGTGATATATTACGTGACAGTGGCATCAGCTACAGTGAACACCTTACCGAGTTAGTTCAGTTGCTGTTTATTAAAATGGTGCATCAAAATAGCGATGCCGAATTATTAAAACAACACCCACTACCAAAAGGTTGCCGCTGGACAGATTTAACCAGTCAACCCGCCGCAGAACAATTGGCTTATTACCAGCAAATGTTATCTCAACTTTCAAGCGGCAAAGATGGTCAAGGTAACCCGGTGCATGACGATCTACAACTTCTTGGCATTTATGCTCATGCACAAACCCGTTTAAGTGATCCGCGCCACCTGACACAATTAATAAAATCATTAGATTTACTTAATTTCAAAGAACATAACCTGGGCGACTTGTTCGAGGACTTATTGGCAAAAAATGCCAGCGAAAATACGAAAACGGGTGCAGGCCAGTATTTTACTCCAAGGGTATTAATTCGCTCGATGGTACGCAATATTAAACCCTCTTCTGGTCAAATCATCCAAGATCCAGCCATGGGCACTGGCGGTTTTTTCGCTGCTGCCCATAACTACATCAATCAAGATTCTGATTTGGCTAAAAATACTGTCGATCCCTTGACACAATCGACTTTTATTGGCGTAGAGCAATCAACAACGACCCACCGTCTGGCCTTGACCAATTGTTTACTACATGACATTGAAGGCAAAGCAGGCGTAAATGGCCCGATTTATTTAGGCGATACGCTTGGCCAAATAGGTGCTGAACTTGAACAGGCTGATATTATTTTGACCAAACTACCATTTGGCCGAAGTGATACAGCTAGGCATGACTTACCTTTTGCGACCAACAATAAACAACTGATTTACTTACAACATAGCTATCACAATTTAAAACCTGGTGGCCGGGCAGCCATAATATTGTCTGACAACGCGTTATTTGAAGCAGGCATTGGTGCAGATATTCGCCGTGATTTAATGGACAAATGTAACTTACATACCATTTTGCGCTTGCCTGTCGGCCTGTTTTACGCTGCTGGTCTCAAAAGCAATGTCTTGTTTTTTAGCAAAGGCAGTGCGACTGACAAACACCAGCAACACCATTGCACTGAACAAACTTGGATTTATGACCTACGCAGCAATATGCCAGCCTTTGGCAGGCGCAACTCATTTGACAGCAGCCAATTAAAATCCTTTGAGCGCTTGTACGGAGAAAACCCGGATGGTACCAGTGCACGTAAAGCGGGTGACTGGCACTTTACGCCCGATGATAAGATTGACCATTCAGATTTTAATCGCTGGCGCTGTTTCAGTCGTGACTTTATTCATCATAGTCAAGACGACTCACTGGATATTCGCTGGATCAAAGACAAAAACGCTCCAGACACAGCAACCTTGCCCCCACCCGCAGAGTTGGCCAACAAAGCAATGATCGAACTAAAAAGCGCATTAAGCGGCCTTAAAGGTCTAATGAAATCTTTAGAGCATAAGGGTTAAGTCGACGAACAAAGCGGCTTTGTGATAACAATACTAATGAAGAAATTATTCAACCCAATTTCAAAACCTCAACCTTTACCAACACCATTGATGGAACTTGCCCAATTCACTCAGAGCATAACCACCGGCTATAGTGGTAAATCATCGGCAACAACGACAGGCCCGAAACTACTCAGGCCAATGAATATTCAGGGCAACAAAATTAATTGGGATAATGTTAATCACTGTGACATCATCGATACCGATAAAACAAAATATCAACTGAGAAAAGGGGATATATTAATCATCAGTGGTGGACCGACAGCAGGCAGAAGCCTTATTCTTGACCAAGACATCAATGATTGCATTTATGCATCAAGCTTGCTCAGAATCCGCTGTAATACCAATACCACCGCCGAGTATCTGGCTTATTATTTTCGGAGCAAAGCGTATTGGGCGCAACTGGAAAACTTGCTTTTTTCGGGCACTGTTCAAAGAAGGGTTAATACCAGTCAATTTAAACGTTTGCCCCTGCCGGTGGCTTCACTTGATGAACAAAAAGTCATTACTACCCAATTGAATACCCTGTTAACGCAGGCAGAAAGTACCAAAGCGGGTCTTGAAGAGACCACGGCGACGCTTAAAAGCTTTCGCCAATCCGTACTCAATGCAGCTGTGAACGGAAAGTTAACCGAACAGTGGCGTCAACATAACCGCTATCATCCAATCAGTATTGATGTCGGCATTCCTGCCATGGCGGATTCATGGCAGATAGTAAAGCTTGAGCAACTGCTGAACCCCAATAAACCCATATGTTATGGTGCCGTCGGATCTA
>JBLGCB010000249.1:0-10069 GCA_047617105.1 Phenylobacterium sp.
TTTACGTGCGGTTATCTCTCAGTGTTTGTTGAAAAAAGTGGGTGGTGGCCGAGTGGCGGCCCATGAAATTATGATTGGTGTACCAGCGATTCGTAACCTTATTCGTGAAGATAAAATTGCGCAAATGTACTCTTCGATTCAAACCGGCGCTAACGTTGGTATGCAGACCTTGGATCAGTGCCTTAAAAACCTGGTCAACAAGGGTTTGGTGACCCAGCAAGCAGCAGCCGGTAAAGCGATGGATAAAAACGCCTTTGGCGGCGGCGCTGCTCCTCCTGGTGGCATGGGCGGCGGTGGCATGGGTGGCGGCGGCATGGGCGGCGGCGGCATGGGCGGCGGCGGTGGTATGGGCGGCGGCGGTATGGGCGGCGGATTATAGGAGACGATAATGAGCGATTTTATAGATTTATTGCACAAAATGAGTGCCCAAGACGCCTCTGATATGTTTGTTACTGTGGGTTTGCCCACCAGTGCCAAAATTAACGGTGAATTGCAACCGATTGAAGAAGGCAAACTCGATTATGATACTGCTTTAGGCATGGTGCTTGGGTCGATGTCAGAAGCGCAACAAACTGAGTTTACCACCACCAAAGAATGTAACTTTGCGATTTCTAACGAAGCGGGACGTTTCAGAATCTCCGCTTTTTGGCAGCGAGATATGCCGGGTATGGTTATTCGTCGTATTGTTACCGAAATCCCTAGCGTCGAAGAACTCAACCTACCATCGGTATTGGTAGACTTGGTGATGTCCAAACGTGGTTTGTTGCTTTTTGTTGGTGGAACGGGTACTGGTAAGTCAACTTCACTGGCGGCACTGTTAGGTTATCGTAATGCCAATTCTAAGGGCCATATTCTAACCATCGAAGATCCGGTAGAATTTGTTCATGATCACCGTAAGAGCATTGTCACCCAGCGTGAGGTGGGGATTGACACCGAGTCATTTGATGCGGCGTTAAAAAGCTCGTTGCGTCAGGCCCCTGACGTGATTCTGATTGGTGAGATTCGCTCTCAAGAAACCATGGAACATGCGTTATCGTTTGCTGAAACTGGTCACTTATGTGTGGCCACGTTACACGCGACCAACGCTAACCAAGCAATAGACCGAATTATGCACTTGGTGCCCAAAGAAATGCACGGTAAATTGTTGTTTGATATGGCGCTGAACCTGCGTGGTATTGTGGCTCAGCAATTGGTGAAAACAGTGGATGGCAAGGGCCGGGTAGCGGCGATTGAAATTCTGATTAATTCACCGATGATTGGCGAGTTGATCAAAAAAGGCCAAATGGGTGAAATAAAAGAAATTATGGGTAAATCTCGCGAGATGGGGATGCAAACCTTTGATCAGGCATTGTTTGACCACTTTAAGGCAGGCCGAATCACCTACTCAGATGCGTTACACCATGCCGATTCACCCAATGATTTACGTTTGATGATCAAACTACAAGGCGGTGGTGAAGGCGACGGCGAGGCTTCTGGTCTTGGTGGTCTTGGTGATGTGAAAATCGAGGGCATGGATTAACCTCAGACGATTTACGAACACCCTGACAGGGGTGATAAAACAGCGGGCCTTTGTGCCCGCGCTATTCCCATTTTGGCCTCGACCATTCATTCTTTTGAGTCGTTTATCTTACTTCAGGAAGAAGCTCGGGGTGCTTATCTAAAACCTTCAGTAATTTTATCAGTGCCAATGGCGGTTTAGTTTTGCCGTTTTCATAGCGAGAAAACGCGTTGGCCCCACCACCAAATATCTCAGCGGCTTCTTTTTGATCTAACTGTAATCTTTTACGGACACCAACAATAAAAGCAGGGTCAATGATGGCCGCATTAACTTGTTTGTGAAAGCGCTTTGCCAATAGACCGTAGCGATCAGCCTCTGTCATATCTAAAATAATTTCAGTGCAGGCTGGACAAAAATCACCAGTGATTGCTGAAAATATCGTTGTTTCACCCTTGTAGGTGTAAGTGACATCACGAGTATCATGGATTAATGTTGCTGCGCCACAAACTGGACATTTCATCATTACATCTCCTTAAATGAGACGATAAGTACATCGTCTATAACGGTTAGTTTGAGGTAGACATCGCCGACAGCGGTGGTGGGACGATATACATCTTGCCAAATTTTATGATCTGCATAAGTGGTCATGCTTTTGTAAAAGTCGGTTGTCGCTAGGGCTAACACGGTCGTAACCATGTCTTTTCTATCCAAGCCCATTAAGTCAGCACCTGTCACTGCACTGGCGGTCATGCGTATCTTGTCTTGTTTGATCAGTTCTTTGACAACCGATAATTTGCAGTGAGGGGTTCTTTTCTCCATGCAAGAATAATAGCCTGGTAACCAAAATTTGGCAAGTAGGTTAATTTGAAGGAAAGACCGAATATAATGTATAATTACTTGATCGGATATTATTCATGGCAAAAATCAGGTTTAAGCAGATATTATTCATGGTAAAAATCAGGTTTAAGTAGATATTATTCATGGTAAAAATCAGGTTTGAAGGCAATAAAATTTTTTATTTTCATATGGTTAGAAGGTATGTTGATTTTATTGATTTTTGTTCTTAATATGTGAATAAAATAAAGAGGTAATTGAACAACCAGCTGGTTTATTGAGGGCTATAGTTGATAGTAAGACTTTGGGTTTTATTAAATTGCCATTCCAAACCAGCAACCATCACAACAACACCGCCAACCACCCTGAAAAAGTCACCACACAAAGCACGGTAGACACCACCACAGTACTGGCTATCAATGCCTCGTGGCACTCTTGCCCCGTTGCAATCAGATAAGCATTCACGCCAGTAGGAGAGGCCGACAACAACACCGCGATGGTGGTTAATTGCTGCGATAAACCAAAAATCCCCGCGAACCACCAAACCAGCAACGGAAAAACCAACAACTTAATCACCGTCACCGCGCCAATTTGGCCTATCTTTCCTTTCACCGAATAAGCATGTAACGCGGTACCCAGCACTATCAATGCTAGGGTGATACCCGGTTTGGCCAAAAAGCGCAGGCTGGTGATCAGCACTTCGGGTAAGCGTAGGCCAATAAAGTTAATACCTAGACCGAGCCAGATGCTGCCGACAATGGGATTGCTACAGACTTTCTTTAAGGTGTCTAAAGCACTGAATCGCTCGCCACTGCCGATGGCACACAGCACAATGGTGCTGCCAAACAAGGTCACGCCATGAAAGCTAATCAACATAAACACCGGGCCGAGGGCCTGTTCGCCCAACGCGGCGATGGTGATGGGCAACCCCACCAATACTAAGTTGGAGTAACCAGTGGCTAGCGCAAACACCGAGGCGGGGGCGAATTGGTGCGATTGCTCTGCGGCATAGAAATAATGCCACAGCATCGATAGACCGTAGATAAGCACCACGGGCAGATAAAAAGTGGCAAATAGTTTGAAGTTAAAGATATTGTCCAAGTCGGCGGTGGCCATATTAATAAATAAAAATATTGGCATGATCAGCGAAAAGGTCAGGCGGCTGAGGCCGCTGATTTGTGATTCTGATAAAAATTGGCTGCGGGCGACAAGGTAACCTGCCGCGACGACAAAAATGATGGGGAAAATAATGGTGAAAGTGGTCATATGAGGGTTGTGCTTAGCTTCACAAGGCTTAGTTTCACAAGGTTTAGTTTCACAAGGTTTAGTTTCACAAGGCTTAGTTCTATAAGGTTTAGTCCCACTGTGCTTCAAACCAACTTTCGAGGATTAATTTTGCTGAGAGGTTATCTACATTACCTTTAGTGAGGTTTTTGTAACCGCCCTGAGCAAACAGCTGGGCGCGGGCATCTACCGTGCTTAAGCGTTCGTCTTGGGTTTCTACTGGGAGGCCGTAACGTGAGGCGATGCGATTGGCAAACTTTTTCGCCGCAAACGTCACAGGTTGTGGAGTACCATCCATATTTAGTGGTAAACCGACAACCACTAAGTCAGGCTGCCATTCGTCAATGACTGCTTCGATGTGATCCCAGTTGGGAATACCGTCACGGGCTTTGAGCGCTTGTAAAGGAGAAGCAGATGAGGTGATCTCTTGGCCCACGGCAACACCAATGCTTTTGGTGCCAAAGTCGAATCCCAATACCGTGCGTTGTCCTTTTTCTTTGAACTTTCTTTTTGCCACTGTTGCCTCTGTTGTCTATGGTTTTATTGGGGTGGGATCCGTCGGGTGGTTTATGGTGCGCATTGCGCACCCTACATTTTAAAAATTCAATAAATTCGCGCTATGTTTCGTTCGCGAAACAAAAAGCGAATTTATCTTTACGCATGACCGACGTCAGAAGATACCTGACGCATATCAATACCCAAGCGTTCGGCGGCCTTTTCCCAGCGCTGGTTAGCTGGTGTATCGAACAATAAATCCGGGTCTGCCGGGATGGTGAGCCACGAGTTTTGCGCCAGTTCTTCTTCGAGTTGGCCTGCGGTCCAGCCGGAATAACCTAGAGTGATAATGAATTTTTCTGGGCTGTTGTTGCTGGCGATGGCCTCTAAAATGTCTTTTGAGGTGGTGACCATGATTTGTTGGCTCAGTTGTAAAGAGCTGTTCCAGCCGTGTTGCGGTGAATGTAACACAAAACCACGGTCAGTTTGAACCGGGCCACCGGAGTAGACGCTGTTGGGAAACGCCTTATTATCGCCGCTGGTGTCGATGTCTATTTTGCTTAACAAGTCACCAACGTTGATGTCGATCGGGTGATTGATGATCAATCCCATGGCACCTTCGGCGCTGTGCTCGCAGATATAGGTCACGGTGCGTCGAAAGAACGGATCGAGCAAGGTCGGCATCGCAATTAAGAAATGGTTTTCGAGTGTGTGTTTGGTTAAATCTTCCACATCACTTGCCATCGCGGCTCGGGTCATGCTGCCCCCGCCCAATGAAGGGGCTATCGCGCTGTGCTTGGTTGCCTGCCTTGGGGTGTCATCAGTCATATTATTGGCCATTTAATTATCAGCTGCCGGATTGCAGCTTGCTTTGTATTACGTCGAACAGTCTGCCCGTGATGTCGACGTCAAAGGCGTTTTCGATTTCCTTAATGCAGGTCGGACTGGTGACATTGATTTCAGTCAACTTGTCACCAATAACATCAAGGCCGACAAAGATTAATCCCTTCTCTTTTAGTGTAGGCCCTACTTGCGCTGCGATCCATCTATCTGACTCAGATAATGGTTGTGCTACACCCCGACCGCCCGCAGCGAGGTTGCCACGGGTCTCTCCTTTAGCAGGAATTCGGGCCAAACTGTAATCAATAGGTTCGCCATCAATCATTAAAATACGTTTGTCGCCGTCTTTAATGCCCTTAATAAATTGCTGTACCATGGTAAATTGCTGACCATAGTCTGTCAACGTTTCAATGATAACACCTACGTTGGGATCATCATGTTTGATTCGAAAGATTGAGGTGCCGCCCATACCATCTAAAGGTTTGATAATCACGTCTTGGTGTTGCTGATGAAATTCACGAATTTTCTGGGCAGAACGGGTGACTATGGTTTCTGGGGTGCACTGAGGGAACCAAGCGGTGTAGAGTTTTTCGTTGGCATCACGCAAACTTTGTGGTTTGTTAACAATCAAAGTACCTTGGTGCTCTGCTTGTTCGAGCATATAAGTGGCATAAATAAATTCAGTATCAAACGGCGGATCTTTACGCATTAAAATTACATTTAGATGAGACAGCAAAATATCCTGGCTTTGTACGTGGCCATTACCATCAACACCAAACTGATAAAAATCATCGGCATCGTTTTTCACGGTCAGTAATTTTGTCGTGGCACGGGCTTCGCCGTTAAGCAAATACAGGTCGCCCATTTCCATATAGTGAATTTCATAACCACGGCTCTGAGCCTGTTGCAACATGGCAAAACTGGAATCTTTTTTGATATTAACGTCTGCAATCGGATCCATCACGATGCCAAGGCGAATTTTTGCTGATGATACCATTTATGCTAAATCTCCAAACTGTAATTGTAATGCCGCGACCACGGTCAGGCCGGCGGTTTCTGTGCGTAATATACGTGGCCCTAAAACGATTTCAGTAAAACCGGCGGTCACTGTGGTGTCGATTTCTTTATCCGACAAACCACCTTCCGGACCAATCAACAAACGAATGCCGTTTTGTGGCGGGGATAAGGTCTTTATGGAGTCGTTCGCCCGCGGATGCAAGTTTATTTTTAATTCATTGCTCGGTTGTTGTAGCCATAGGTCCAAAGATATCGGTTTATGCACCACCGGCACGGTATTGCGGCCACATTGTTCGCAGGCGCTGGCCATGATTTTTTGCCATTGCTGCCATTTTTTCTCCAGCCGCTCGCCGGATAATTTAACTCCGCAACGTTCGGTGAATAATGGGGTGACTTCGGTGACACCGAGTTCGACAATCTTTTGGATGGTAAAATCCATCTTATCGCCTCGAGAAATGCCCTGACCGAGATGGATAGACAGCGGGGATTCGCATGAGCGGTCGTTAAAGTCATTGAGCTGCACGCCGACGTTTTTCTTTGAGGCATTGATGATGGTCGCGTTATATTCACCGCCGGTGCCATCGAACAAGATAATCTCTTGATCGGGCTGCATTCGCAATACCCGGCCAATATGGCCTGCGGCTTCGGGGTCGAGGGCGACGAGTGTTCCACTGCTAAAAGCATCAGCGAGATTGGTTGAGTGATAAATTCGGGGTATGCGCATAAATATCCTGCCTCAGCTTTGGATTTTATTTAATTCTGGATCCTATGGATTTTTCGGGTTAAAAAGCCGACACTGGTTAGCCCATTGGGCTAGAGTCGTAGTTTATATGAAAAACGTACTGGAAGTTAAAAATTTATCAAAAAAGTTCAAAGATTTGACTGCGGTTGACGGCATCAGCTTTGAAGTGCCCGAAGGCGTGTGTTTTGGCCTGCTTGGTCCCAACGGCGCAGGCAAAACCACCACCATAGAAATGCTCGAAGGTCTGGTGAAACCCAGTGCTGGCGAAATCTTGTTTTATGGTAAACCTGCCGACAAAGCACTGTATACCAGCCTAGGCGTGCAGTTTCAAAGCACCGCCATTCAGGATTATCTCACGGTGAAAGAAACCCTCGAGATGTTTTCGGCACTTTACCCTAAATCTGCTGATATCGACGAGTTGATAGAGCTATGTGAATTGAGCGATTTTTTAAAGCAAGATCACCGCAAATTATCAGGTGGCCAAAAGCAACGTTTATTGCTGGCGCTGGCGCTGATTAATGATCCAAATATTATTTTTCTTGATGAACCTACCACCGGTCTTGACCCTCATGCCCGCAGAAACTTCTGGGATTTGATCAGCGCCATCAAGGCGAAAAACAAAACCATTTTGCTCACCACCCATTATATGGACGAAGCAGAATATTTGTGTGATGACATTGTGATCATGGAGAAGGGTAAGATTATTGCCCATGACAGCCCCGATAGGCTGCTCAACCAGCATTTTGAGGGGGCCATTATTCGTTTGCCACAAGAGAACCTTAATGGTTTCGAGCTGTCGGCGTATACCATCACTGAACGTAATGGCTTTGTTGATATTGCCGCATTACAGGTTGAAGTGACGATTAAGCAGTTGATTGATCAGGGGATTTCGTTGAATGGGTTACAGGTGAAATCTGCTAACCTCGACGATTTGTTTTTAAAACTCACTGGTCATCAACTTTCATAAAGCAAGGAGTTAATATCATGAACTTTAAACGCTTTTACGCGATTTTAAAGGCACGAAATATTGAATTTACTCGAGACAGGGCAGCATTAGGCTGGAACTTTGCCTTTCCGATACTGCTGGTGGTTGGCTTTGCGCTGATGTTCTCCGGTGATGGTAAAGCATTATACAACGTAGGTGTAATGGGTTCTCAGCAGAGTGTATTCACCGATACCCGCTTTATTCAATTTGTTGAATACCAGCGTCAGGGGCAAGAAACGGATGATGCTGCTTCAGTTTCAGGTATGGCTAAGCCTGCCAAGCCAGCTAAACCTTTATTGCCAGCCAAGCCTTCCATGGAACGCGCGATGTTGAAATTACGTCAACACAGCTTGGACTTGCTGATAGACAAAGACCAGCGGGTGTATTGGGTTAACGAAAATTCTCACAATGGTTATATTGTCGAAAAACTGTTGTTGCAAGTGGAGCCAAACTATAGCCGTAAAGTGGCCACGGGGCAGCAGATTCGTTATGTAGACTGGGTGTTGCCGGGCATTTTGGGGATGAATATGATGTTCAGCTGCATCTTCGGGGTGGGTTATGTGGTGGTGCGATATCGCAAAAATTCAGTATTAAAACGATTACAGGCGACACCGTTAAATGCGTCTGAATTTATCTTTGCTCAGGTCATTTCACGGCTGATTATTTCGCTGGTGGTGGCGATTATTGTGTATGTTGGTTGTAACCTAGTGTTTGATTTTTATATGATTGGCAGCTACCTAGCCTTGCTCATTATCACTGGTTTAGGGGCGCTGGCGCTAATATCATTGGGGCTAATTGTCGCCTCTCGCAGTCAAAGCGAAGAGTTGGTGGGTGGTTTGCTGAACATGGTGTCATGGCCTATGATGATGTTATCTGGGGTATGGTTTTCTCTGGAAGGCTCGCCGCAATTTGTTCAGGATATCGCACAGTTTTTGCCGTTAACGCACCTAGTGGAGGCCGCCCGGGCAATCATGATCAATGGTGATTCGCTTTGGGATGTGAAATATAATGTCATTTGCTTAGCGGTGATGACGGTACTTTTCACCGCCATTGGCGCGGCGATGTTCCGTTGGGACAGTGATGCGAGGTGATGCTAAATTCTCACAAGGGGGCAGCATTAAGATAGATACCGCACTGCTCGAAATCAAATGGTTACCATTTGCCAGCTTTAAACAACAAATTCATAGCCTTAGACATGACATTTATGTTGAAGAGCAAGGGCTGATAATGATGGTGTTTATATTTGTCGTGGTGCGCAAGAGCAATTAGATCAATACCTGTACAATCGGCAAAAAGGTGAACTGTTGAATCGAATTTTTCCTGATGTGGCGTTACCCAGTTTGATTGATTTTGTGCGTGACATCGGGCGGCCTGAATTGGTGGCCATTGAACAATTAAAGCAAGAAAATTTGTAACTGTTCAGCGCACTCATCTTTCACACCATAACGGCGTTATTTTCGTACTCAAACAGTTACATATGACTATATGCGCCTATTTTCCGTGCGAAAATGCCTTGTTCTGAAGCGAAATCTAAGCACGCTGAATAATTACATCTACTTAACATCAAATAAATAACTGGCCTGGCACACCAAAGCGAGCAGAGAGTTTGCGAATATGGCCCAAGTTAAGTTGACGGCTGCCATTTAAAATCATTGAAACCATACTTTTTCCACCAATTTCATCTTTAAAATCAGTGGTATTCAGGCCGTGTTGATCCATTAAAACGGTTAACATGGCGACACCACTATCCAGCGACGTGATGGTTTGATTAAATACGGCAAACTCTTCGGCAGAATCTTCCCAGCGTTCAATCGACACAGATAACACTTCAATCAGCGATTTGTGTTGATCGTAATCTTCAATCAATTCATCCATTAACGCTAATGCGGCGTCGTAATCTGCTTGGTTGTTGATGCGGGCTATAAAACTTGCGTTGGCGAATAGTGTAGATGCCTGAGCTTTAATGACTTCAAAATTCATTATTTCCTCACCGTATATCCAAATTCAACAAAGGCATATTGACAATCACCACCACGCCGCTTTTACCAGAGCTGGGATCGGCCCAGTTCTCTGCGCTGATTTTGCCTTGATGAAACTCAGCAATAAGTCGGGCGATATATAAACCAATGCCGAGATGGGGCTGTTTTTGCTGCACCTGAGGACGTAAAGACACCATCGAATCAAAAATCCGATCTTTCATTTCTTCCGGCAACGCCGGGCCAATATTGCTGATGCTGAATATGGCAGTGTTTTTATCCTGCATTGCGGTAATAGTGATAGGTTGGTCATCTTCAGAGAATTCCACCGCGTTGTTGACCAGTTTGTCGAGCAGTTGGGCGATGTATTCCGGTGCGCCATTGATGGTTAAAGGTGT
>JBLGCB010000250.1:0-10029 GCA_047617105.1 Phenylobacterium sp.
AGTAGCCAGCCAGAACCAGCCGCCACAACTCAGGCATCTCAAACATCGTCAACCACGAAGGCTGTAGTAGCCTCAGTCGCTAACACAACCACCAGCGCAGCCCAGCAAGTCACAAAACCTGCTAAGCCTGAACAGACCAGCAATGAAGAGAACTTTGGCTTGAAAGCCAAGACCTCAGATAAATCAAACAGCAAACGTTTTACCGTCAAGAGTGCGAAAACAGACCGCTATGACAAACTCATCATCACCTTCAACAATGGCCAAGTCTGGAAGCAAACGGATAACCGAGTGCGGCGCCCTTTTAGCGGCCAGGTCAGGGTTGAAGAAGGCATGTTAGGTTCTTTTATGCTCTATAAGAAAGGCAAAAGCTCAGGCATGAGAGTCAAACGAGTAAAATAATCTGGCGAAGAACGATAAAAGGCGTCCAAAAGTCTGTTCTATATTCTATAATAGCGAAAGTACTACAATTAAATATGAGGTTATGGTGTCACAAAGCAGCGAATCAAAACATTTATTAGTCATAGAAGACAGCAAAAACGTTGCTCAGGTCATTGAGCATATCGGTGTATCGTTAGGTTACCGTGTCACCATAGCAACCTCCTTTGCCGTTGTTAAACAACTACTCGCGCTAAAGCACGACTTTTTTCTCGCCACCATTGATTACAGTTTACCGGATGCCCTTGATGGTGAGGTCATCCCTTATGTACTAGAACATCGCATTCCCGGCATTGTGATGACAGGCAGAATGGATGACAAAACCCGCGGCAAAATTCTTAACTTACCAGTAGTTGATTACATTACCAAAGAAAATACCCAAGCTTATCATTACCTGTTGCGCATTTTAAAATACCAACTGACCAACAATGAAATCGGTGTATTGGTGGTTGATGATTCATTAACCGCGCGCAAGCAGGTTTGTCAGTTATTAAAACGACGTAACTTTAAGGTCTATGATGTGCCCGATGGCACCAAAGCCCTACAGGCACTGACTCAGTTCCCCGACATAAAAATGGTCATCACCGATCAAGAAATGCCCGGCATGGATGGCATTGAACTACTGCAAAAAATTCGCAAGCAGCACACCAAAAATGAACTGATTGTGATTGGCATTTCCGGCACCAGTAAAAACTATAATTCTGCCCGTTTTATTAAAAATGGTGCCGATGACTTTTTGCAAAAGCCGTTTTGCCCTGAAGAGTTTTATTGTCGGATCATGCAAAATATCGAAAAGTTACAGCACATTGAAGAAATTGAACGGGCTGCCAACACCGATTATTTAACCTCGTTATATAACCGTCGTTATTTCTTTGAGCAAGCAAAGAAAATCGCCAAAAAATTCAAGAAAACACCTGAGCCCAGTTTATTGGTAATGCTTGATATTGATTTCTTTAAAAAAATCAACGACAGCTATGGCCATGATTGCGGCGATCACGTTCTGATAGAATTAGGAAAGTTGTTTGGCCAGTATTTTGCCAACGATTTGGTTGCTCGTCTGGGTGGGGAAGAGTTTTCGATCATCATGTCTGCACCCGATGCAGAACTGATGGCTTGCCACCTCAATACTTTCAGAGAAGCGGTAGCCGAACACGCCATTTCATTTAAAGAACATAACTTTAACTTTGCCCTGAGTATGGGCGCGATACAAATTGATGCTGAACATAGCATCGAGCAGTTGATGTCGTTGGCCGATAAGGCTTTGTACAAGGCTAAAGAGGGTGGACGTAATCAATTGGTAATGCACAGATAGAATAGCTCAAGGAAGACGTAATCGATTACACGCTTCCTTTGTAATTTTTACCATTGAGATATTCTTTGTTATGACATAGGGTGATTTTCAGATGTTATAAGAGCGATATTGTGTTGATTTATATAGGCTTTGTTCTCTGTAACGACAGCCCGGGTCGACTACCACAGAGTCGCAGAGCACGCAGAGGACGCGCTGAGAAGAGCAAAACAACATATTTGTTTGTCATCATTGTCAACAACCTAAAATTAAAACTCCTTTTCTCTGTGTGCCTCTGCGCTCTCTGTGACTCTGTGGTAGTCGCAAGGAACAGCGCTAACAGCCTTCTTAGCCAGCAACAACCTAGTAGAGAAATCGTACAGCCTGGCGATAGAATCCCCAAAAACCCTCAGTGGTGATGTTAAACAAGATGACTTCCCTGTCATCTAACTTCGTTTACCTACACGCGTTCAAACACAGTCGCGATACCCTGACCCAAACCAATACACATGGTCGCCAGACCAAACTGTACGTCTTTGGCTTCCATCAGATTGATTAACGTCGTCGAGATACGCGCACCCGAGCATCCCAATGGGTGGCCCAAAGCAATTGCACCACCATTAAGGTTGACCTTTTCATCAATCAAATCTAACAAGCCTAAATCTTTGGCTACTGGCAATGATTGTGCGGCAAACGCTTCGTTTAACTCAACCATACCAATATCGGCAATCGACAATCCGGCCATTTTCAACGCCTTATTTGACGCTGGCACCGGACCATAACCCATGATTGACGGATCGCAACCCGCTACGCCCATCGATTTGACTCTGGCACGAATGGTTAATCCCAACGCCTTAGCCTTTTCTTCTTCCATCACCAACATCGCCGATGCGCCATCAGATAACGCCGAAGAAGTACCAGCAGTGACCGTGCCATTGACTGGATCAAACGCTGGTCGTAAACCGGCCAAACCTTCAACCGTGGTTTCAGGACGAATGACTTCATCATTTGTAATCAATTTTAAGATGCCATCAGCATCATGGCCTTGTATTGGCACTATCTCATTGCTAAAACGGCCCTCAAGGGTTGCCTGGTGCGCCAGACGGTGAGAACGAGCACCAAACTCGTCCTGCATTTGGCGGGTAATGCCATGCATCTTGCCCAGCATCTCTGCGGTCAGTCCCATCATGCCAGCGGCTTTGGCCACAGTCTTTGACATGCCCGGGTGAAAGTCAACACCATGGGTCATTGGTACGTGCCCCATATGCTCAACACCACCAATCAGATATACCTCACCCATGCCACATTGAATGCCCATAGTGGCATCATGCAAAGCCTGCATTGATGAACCACACAAGCGATTCACGGTGACTGCTGGTACGCTGTGCGGAATGCCCGCCAACAACGAAGCATTACGAGCAACGTTAAAACCTTGCTCTAGGGTTTGTTGCACACAACCCCAAATCACATCGGCGATTGAGTTTGGCTCAACCTGCGGATTACGCTTTAAAATCGCACTCATTAAATGCGCTGATAACTCCTCAGCACGAACATGGCGGAAAACGCCGTTTTTTGATCGGCCCATTGGGCTGCGAATACAATCAACTATTACTGCATTTTTCATCGGTTTCTCTCCCCTGTCCTATGCGTTGTAAAATGAACCGCCAGCGGCAGCCATTTCGCGAGTTTTATCAGTGACCTGATACATTTCACCCAAGTGAGCATACTTATCCGCCAGTTCGACGAAGTTAGCCACACCCATAGTGTCAACATAACGCAATGCACCACCTCTGAACGGAGGAAAACCAATGCCATAAATCAGACCCATATCCGCTTCAGCGGCAGAGCCGATAATGCCCTCTTCAAGGCAACGGATGGTTTCATTAATCATTGGGATCATACAGCGAGCAATAATTTCGTCCTGATCAAATTCTTTTTTATCAGCACCTAATCCTGCCAGCAACTCATAAATATTGCCATCCACTTCTTTTTTAGGTTTGCCACGTTTATCGACGCTGTAACTATAGAAGCCATTGCCATTTTTCTGACCATAGCGATCATTTTTGTACAATAAACCAATCGGATCTTTATCGTTTTTCGCCATCCGGGTCGGAAAACCTTCTGCCATCACATCAACACAGTGATAACAGGTATCAATACCGACCACATCACACAAATACGCAGGCCCCATCGGCCAGCCAAAACCTTTACTCATCACTTTATCAATGGCAACAAAATCACCACCTTGTGCGACCAATAAACCAAAACCAGCAAGGTAAGGGAACAATACACGATTGATAAAGAATCCCGGACAATCGCCAACAACAATCGGAGATTTGCCCATTTTCGCCGCATAAGCAACAACAGCAGCAATGGTTTCATCAGAACTTTTCTCACCACGAATAACTTCAACCAATGGCATTTTGTGCACCGGGTTAAAGAAATGCATACCACAGAAACGCTCAGGTTTATCCAGGTTTTCGGCCAGTGAGCTGATAGAAATCGTCGAAGTATTAGAGGCGATAATGGTGTCATCCGCCACTTTGGTTTCAACTTCTTTAAGTACCATGCCTTTGACTTTAGGGTTTTCAACCACCGCTTCAACCACGATATCAACATCGCTAACCGCATCATAACTCAAAGAAGGCACGATACTATTTAACACACCCGCCATCTTAGCGCCGTTGATACGACCTCGTGATAACTGCTTGTCCAGCAACTTGGTTGCTTCGCTTAAGCCTAGGTTCAACGCAGCATCGTTGATGTCTTTCATCACAATGGGCGTGCCTCTAGAGGCTGACTGGTAAGCGATACCGCCACCCATAATACCCGCGCCTAATACAGCGGCTTTATTAATCGCCTTTTTGGCCATTTTAGCAGCTTTTTTGGCTTTGCCTTTAACCACTTGGTCGCCAAGGAAAATACCAATTTGAGCCGTCGCCGCATCGGTTTTGGCCAATTTGGCAAATGCTGCGTTTTCTAACAATACCGCTTCAGCGCGTGCCAAAGTTGCTTGTTTTTCCATGGTCTCGATAGCCAATACTGGTGCCGGATAATGTTTACCCGCTTTGGCCATCACCATGCCTTTGGCGACATTAAAGCTCATGGCACGTTCAATCGCGTTGAGCTTGATGGGTTCTAATTTGGCTTGACGTTTGGTTTTATAATCCAACAAACCAGCAGCGGCGTCTTTAACCATTGAAATGGCTGCATCACGCAACTTTTCAGGGGCGACAACCGCATCAATAGCGCCTTGCTTGAGGGCATCAACCGCTTTATGATCTTTACCTGTGCTAATCCATTCCATCGCATTATCGGCACCGATAATACGAGGCAAACGCACGGTGCCACCAAAACCAGGCATCAAGCCCAGTTTGGTTTCAGGCAAACCGATGCGTGCAGTGGTGTCAGCCACTCGATAATCTGCTGATAACGTCCACTCACAACCGCCACCAACCGCAAAGCCATTGATTGCTGCCACTGTTGGCACTGGTAAGTCTTCCGCACTGTCAAACACATCAGAAGCACGTTTAATCCACACGGCCAACTCATCTTCTGGCTTTTTAAAGGTTTCAAGAAACTCAGTGATATCGGCACCAACAATAAACGCGCCTTTGCCAGAGGTAAAAATAACCCCTTTAAGCGATTCATCTTTATGCAAAATATCCAGCGCTTCTTGGCACTGTTCCAGGGTTGCCTGGTCAAATTTGTTAACTGAACCCGTTGAGTCAAACTTAAATTCAACAAAACCTGGTTCAAAATAGTCAACTTGAATACTGTTACTTTGGTAAATCATCTGAGCATCTCCCCCTTGAGAGTCATCATGGAAATATTTGAACTTTTGTATCTTTATCATAACTACAAAAGTTTGACCGGGTCAGTGTGTCTTGCTTGGGACAGAATTTCAACAAAAATTTAAACACTTGTTTGAATTTCCCGTATCACATCCAAAAAAGTCACACCTTAGCCGCTTTTATCCTTAGATCGCATTTTTGCGATTTATTTTTACAGTTTCATCGTTTTGCGATAGCTTTTATCTCAATGTTTGATATCTTGGATAAGTATCCAGACAATTTGAGGAAACTCCCCGTCACTATGCATTCTTTGAGGCTAAAACCCGCCACCTTCTTTATCTTGTGTTGTTTGCTGTTATTATCAACCACCTTATCTGTTCAGGCGGCGACAAGTGCGCCTAAATCTGTCCAAAAAGACTATAGCAAACAGCGCGCGCTGTTTTTAAAAGCCGAATATGCCGCCAGACAATCCAAGTCTAGAGACTATGCCAGGTTATACAAAAAACTCGACGGTTATCCGCTGCAACCGTATATTGAACTGGCATATTTGAAAAAGCATACTTATTTGAGTAATAGAGAACAAATAAAAGCTTTTTTAAGCCAATATGTTCATACCCCGATGGCCTGGCCACTACGCAAAAAGTGGTTGCACTACCTTGCCAAAAAGAACAAACAAGCTTGGTTTCTCGAAGACTATCGCCCCACCAGCGACAAAAAATTACAGTGTTATCATCTGCGTTATCAATTGGCAGCAGATGGACCCAGCACCACTCTGTTCGAACGGGTTGATGAATTATGGATCAGCAAAAAATCGATGCCCAAAGCCTGTGATCCGCTTTTTAAGGCTTGGCAGCAAGCCGGACAACGCACCCCGGAAAAAATCTGGCAACGGCTGACCCTAGTAGCGACCAAAGGTAGTCACACCCTGATCCCCTATTTAAAGCGGATCTCCCCGGAAAAAGACCAGTATATGGCAGACTTATGGCATAAAACCCGTCGCCGTCCGCATACTGTTAGCCGCCTCAAACAGTTTCCCAACAAAGACGCCCGTGAGCGTGAAATATTGCTCTATGGGGTAAAACGATTAATCTGGAAAGACCGCAAACTGGCGTTACGCAGTTGGGCAAAAATGCAACAAAAGTTTGAATTCACCAGCGCAGAAAAAGCAGGTGTTATTGAAAGATTTGCCATTAGGCTAGCCAAAGCGGGCGATAGCAAAGCGCAGCAGTGGTTAGACAAAATCCCCTCGGCAGATCTCACCAATGACTTAGTACAATGGCGCATTGCCGATAGTTTGCGTCACGGTCAGTGGGATGAAGCATTGGCGGTATTGCAATCACTACCGCCCGAATTGGCCGATAAAGAAGGCTGGACTTACTGGTTAGGGCGCGCCTTAGAACAAACCGGTGCCAAACAAGATGCCAACAAAGCCTACCTAAAAGTCGCCATAGAACGCCATTATTACGGATTTTTGGCTTCGACCATCCTGGGTCAACAGCCCAATCTTGCCGATCGTCCGTTAGTGTTTACCGATGCAGAGCTTGGCGCGGTGGACAAAGCAGCGGGCGCGCAACGGGCATTAGAATTTCGTCAACTTGAACGTTTTAGTCAGTCACGACGTGAATGGCACTCTCTTAATGATAACCTCACCCGATGGGAAAAACTCGCCGCCGCCAAATGGGCCAACCTTCAGGGCTGGTATTCGCGGGCGATCTTCACCCTACCACAGCAAAATTATTGGGATGACGTTGATTTGCGCTTTCCGTTGGCTTACCAAAAACTCTTCTCACACCACGCTACCCGCAACAAAATCGACGCATCACTGGCCTTTGCCATTGCCCGACGAGAAAGTTCTTTTATGGCTGATGCTTATTCCCCTGTTGGGGCGTTAGGTTTAATGCAGTTGATGCCCAATACCGCCAAATTTATCGCCAAAAAGAAAGTCAGCCGAAGCAAGTTATTCACCGCCAATACCAACATTCGCTATGGCACTGATTATCTTAAATACATGCTAAAAACCGCCAAAGGCAATGAACTGATCGCCGCCGCGTCTTACAATGCAGGTTACTCCCGAGTGAAAAAGTGGGTGAAAAAAAGCAAAGGTTTACCAGCGGATATCTGGATTGAAACCATTCCATTTAAAGAAACTCGTGATTACGTTAAAAGCGTGTTGGCTTATCGGCAAATTTATTCCACCCGGTTGGGTAACCCAGAGAATACGTTTAAACGTCTTACTACGATGGTTATTGGCAAGTAGGGTGGGTGTGATATTTCGATGCCTCAATTCGTGGCGGGACGCCACTCCCACCGCAATCCAACCACAATGCATTAGACCCAAAGCGATTAATTTGCTAGATTAAAGATCAGCTAACCACAAAGAGTTCTGACAATGGATAAATTAGTCACGTATTATCAACAGCATATCGCTGAAAACCAGTCTCGCGTCACTGCGGTGCTGAACCGTGAAAATCTCGATGCTTTGGTGATCCATTCCGGTCAATCCAAACGTCAATTTTTAGATGATCTTGACTACCCATTTAAAGTCAATCCGCTGTTTAAAGCTTGGTTGCCCGTCATTGACAACCCCAACTGCTGGTTAATCGTCAATGGCAGCGACAAACCCAAACTCATTTTCTATCGCCCCAAAGATTTCTGGCATAAAGTCCCAGATGAGCCGCAAGAATTTTGGACAGAATATTTTGATATTGAAATGCTCGAAAAAGCCAATGAAGTCGAAGCCCTACTACCTTACGACAAAGCCAGAATCGCTTATTTGGGCGAGCAAATTGAAGTGGCCAAAGCATTGGGGTTTGAACAACTCAACCCAGAAGGAGTATTAAATTACCTCCATTTTTATCGCGCCTACAAAACCGATTACGAACAAGTGTGTTTACGTGAAGCCAACCGCATCGCAGTGGTCGGACACAACGCCGCCAAACTCGCCTTTCTCGGTGGTGGCTCTGAATTTGACATTCAGCTGGCGTTTCTAAAAGCCACTGGACACGGCGAAAACGACGTCCCCTACGGCAATATCATCGCCCTTAACCGTAACGCTGCCATTTTGCATTACACCGCATTAGAAAGACTTGCGCCACAAAGTGGTCATTTACATTCATTCTTAATTGATGCTGGTGCCAGCTTTAATGGTTATGCCGCCGATATCACCCGCACTTATGCCTATAAAAAAGATGAGTTTGCCGACCTCATTTATGCCATGAATACGATGCAGCTAACACTGGTCGATGGTTTAAAACCGGGTATCAACTATAGTGAGCTGCATTTAGAGGCACATCGTCAGATTGCACAAATCCTTTGTGACTTTAAGTTTGTTAACCTCAACGCCGATGAAATTCTCGAACAAAACATCGTCGCCACTTTCTTCCCCCATGGTTTGGGTCACCATCTGGGTCTTCAAGTTCACGATGTCGGTGGTTTTATGGCTGACGAACGAGGCACCCACGTTAAGGCACCAGCAGGACATTCATATTTACGCTGCACCCGTGATGTGGAAGCGCGGATGGTGTTTACCATTGAACCAGGTTTGTACTTTGTGCCAAGCTTGTTAGAAAGCTTATCTAAGTCTTCGCAAAGCAAATACGTCAACTGGGAAAAGGTGGATAACTTCCGTCAATATGGTGGGATACGTATCGAAGATAACATTATTGTTCATCGTGAGCGCAATGAGAATATGACTCGTGACTTGAAATTGGGTTAGTAGGAACGGCGTCCCGCCGCGAATCTCCTAGATATCTCAACTGCTTGCACTTGAATTCATTGTGAAAGCGGCCGAAGTGTCGGACCAGACCCGCCGCGAAACGTGGCGAACTAGGCCGTTTTGAAGCGGCCGACACAGTTCCTACCCAACCACATTAAACTTTCAACGCATATTCCTGAATAAGGCTTTCTGAAGGAATATTTAGCCCTTCGTTAAGACGTCTTATCATGTTGAGTGTCAGGCTACGTTTATAATTAAGCACCTCAGAAACTCGGCCTGAATGGCCTATATAAGGAATCAAGTCTTTGTTGGTTAAACCGTCTTGTTCCATACGAAATAAAATCGCGGCAACGGGTTCTGGTGAATCAATCGGATAATGCTTTTGCTCATACACTTCCACCAAAGTCGCTAATATATCCAGTTCATCGCCATCAGGAGTGTCTTTTTTCGCCTCCATCAATGCATCAATACGTTCAAGCGTATCTTGGTAATCCTGTTCGGTTTTGATTGGTTTAATGTTCATCATATCGTCCCCACCTCAATCTCGTCATACTGTTTATGCGTCCCTACGAATCGAATATAGACAATGCCAAAATCATAATTAATTTTCACCACCACTCGGTAATGATTGCCCTTAATATTAAACACCACCCGATTGCCTTTGAGTATACTCGCATGTCGGTATTGCGCTTTAATATCTGCTGGTGATTGCCAATGTGCTTTACGGGCTTCATCATGCCACACCTCAAGCGAGGTTTTCGCTTTCATGTGCTTTGGATCTGATGCCCAAAACTGGC
>JBLGCB010000251.1:0-10006 GCA_047617105.1 Phenylobacterium sp.
GACTGAGTTCGCCAATCCCCGGCATCATCTTGATGGCCAGTTGGGGATGCTGGCGGTATTGCATACCTGAGGGCAATAACTTAGGGGTCAGGTCATTTGATCATTAAAACTATTTGTACTCAGCTTCATGTATGCCCAGACCACCACAAATCGAATACGAAAAAGGCAATGTGGGTTCGTTGGCTTTGCTACTCATCAAACCCACCAACGCAAAGAGCAAACTGTCAATTTGATTATAAATTCAAAAAACCCATAAAGGGACATATAAAATCTTATCGTTGAAGTGACCCCTTTGCCCACTGATTTGGGGCTTTGGCGATTGGCTGCTAGTTTGCCTAAAAACCGGGGTTTGAGACTCCGGTAATCGGGTAACTTTGACGAATTTCGCGGAGCTGTAAAGGTAAAGACCAAGGGGGTCTACGTCGTCAACAAACAACCGTTTGAAATTGGAAATGGCATTGAGTCGCACCTGCCAACTGCTCAAACATCCGAAGCCTCATGCCGCAAGGCTTGAGGCCGTGATAAAGACGATAATAAAATAACCGTCAGTAGGGATAATTAAACGCTTGTTTGCTGGCGACGTGACCCCCTTGATTGCTTGATATATCAATAAACACAAGTAAACCCGGTGAGTTGTTTGCAATTAGCTTACTATATATATTTTAATTGCATAGACTGCACTATCAAAGTAGCGATGAATAAAAAAGCATTATCAGGTCTTTGGACCCCCGGCCTTTGCATTAAATCAAGCCGAGATACTTAAATTTGGCTTGCATTATGTAGCTTAGTGTTTCATAATCCAATTGAAAGGAGATTCGCTACCAATAAGTGCGAACGATAAAATTGGAGATTCGCTACCATAAGTGCGAACGATAAAACTCTTCTACGCCCCTTTATTGGGGCGTAGTCGTTTATAAGGGATATAGATTTGGAATTAAAATTTTTTACAGTGGATGAGGGGTATATTCAATACCTTAAGAAATACGATTCAAAAGTACCTGATAATTATTCTTCTACTAAACCTTTCATAGGTGTCCTTTTTAGAATCAATGGGTTGGACTATATAGCACCATTAACCTCAGCGAAACCTAAGCACGAAAAAATCAAAAACAGTAGTCCTACAGCTTTTAAGGTTTTCGAAAACAATACTAACCAAAAAATGCTAGCTCTTGTACAACTCAACAATATGATCCCTGTTAAGTCTTCGAACATCCAAAAACTGGATGTAGCAACTTTTGATTTAAAATATCAATTCTTGTTGCTTAAAGAGATTAATTACATCAGAAGCAATAAAGATAAACTCATTAAAAAGGCACAAAAGCTTTACGATATGGTTACAATTAAACAGATATCAAACTTTGTAGATTTTTCCTGTGACTTTAAAGCCTTAGAGGCCGCATCTCAAGAATTTAAGCGCTAACAAGAACACTTTTGTATGTCGGCGGCCATAACATTCTGTATCGCCAGTGTTCTGAATTCTGGTTAAGTGGCAAGGTTTGGGTTGCAACCCTATGCCGAGTTACGAACTATGCCGAGTCATGACAGGCAGGCTCTGGTTTTTTCTTTTAAATCAACTCTTTGTATCAATCCTGTCAAAATTTACTCGGCATAGTTTTTACTGATTTATAATGAATCTAAGAACGTTAACAATATATCATCAGGTTTATAATAAACTGGCTTCTCGTCGTACTCCGTGATTTCCTACAGAATTGTCTTCTTCATCACTAAATCAGCTTCCAAATAGGGGTTTGGGTAGTTTCAACAGACTCATGACCCAACCACAGGACACTTCGACATAAATACTCCGCCCGAACTGTTACCCGAAATATACATGGACGGTTCCTGATGCGGATAAAGAGGCAAAAAACTATGCCGAGTAAAGGAGGCTCTGAACTGCTTATTGCCTGGAATGCGGGGCATTACTCGGCATAGTCGACCAACCTCCGTATCAACCTTAGGCGCTGGCGGCAGGTTTCTCGTTTCGTCAGCGGGTCTGATAGCTGGCTTGGCTGCGTGACAATAATCGGGTAGCCGGAGGTATCTAACCTCCAGCCCCCACACCACCCATCATGCGGCTCCGCAATGAGCGGTTCATCGGAATGCCGCACCACCCTGAATGCCGTACCACCCGAATGAACTGTTATCCAAACGTCACGTAATGACACTAATCCTTCTTGCTTTAGAAACTTGTTTCCTATTGCAATGTTGATCCCCTTGGTTTTTGAACTGCGCCAAGGTCCTTGGAAAACGGGGGCAGGTCGCGAAAGGTCGCGTTTTCTAGTTTAATCGGAATTTTAACTATCATATTGTGCAGCTTCGTCGTATTGGCTATAACGAATAAGGTTAGATTGTGGGGCTCTGGGGTCAAGTTACGTCGTCAACAAACAGCCGTTTGATATTGGTTTACAAGTTCTTATTTACAGTTCTATCTTATTTTGTGCTTGTACGATGTGCCACGGTGAGCTTGCGAGGCTAAAGCCGCTCACAATCAGCTAACGTTATTTTATCTTCTAATGGCCGGAGGGATCGAGGTCAGGTCTAGAATGGCTGACCTCCTTTATTCGGAATTTTTAAAGGCGTTGTCACTCACTCTACAAAGTGATAATAGTTAAAGATAGGGCTTGAGAAATGGGTTTAATTCAAACCGATTAGTCCCTGTTAATCTCGAAAATGCATCATTCTAGACCTGACCCTCATCCCTTTGTTAGCTCAATAATTACACCGCAACGCCAGGGTCAGGGCACTCCAAAACTTTGACCCTAGCGTCTACGTTGGCAAAATTCTCCTTCTTATGGTATAAAGCCATCAATTAACCTTTGAGGAACCACTATGTTTGTCGTAATTTTTGGCCGTCCCGGCTGCCCATACTGTGTCAGAGCCGTTCAGTTATCAGAGCAACTTGTTGAAGCCCATGATGATTTTAAATTTAAATATGTTGATATTCACGCGGAAGGCATTTCTCAGGCAGATCTTGAAAAAACGGTAGGTAAGCCCGTTGAGACTGTGCCTCAAATTTTTGTTGATAAAGAGCACGTTGGTGGATGTACTGAGTTTGAACAATATGTTAGAGATAATGAGTTACTAACACCGCGGTCTTAGGCGAATAATACCAATCTCGATTAGATTATTGGAGACAATAAACACTAAACGCAACTTTCCTCCCCCTAAACGCAAATGACTTGACCCATTTGCCTTTATAAATAAGATGGTCAGTCTTAGTAAACCGGGAGAATAAGATGAATAAAACCGAACCAGACATCAGCACTAGCCGAAGAGATATTCTAAAACGGGCCACACTGGCGATAGCTACTGTCGCCGCTGCTGGTGGCATGGTCGCTGGCGTACAAGCAAAAACACCAGACGCTTGTGGGATTGCTGGCATCGAGGAACCACGCCACCAACCGATACCAAAACAAGCCCCAGTGACTGAAGGTGTGTTGCCATTGCCCGGCGGTGCAGGCATTTACTATTGGGATACAGGGGGTGATGGTCCTGCGGTAGTATTATCTCATCCAGGGAGAGGCAGCGCTTTAAGCTGGCCTTATCAACAACCAATTTTTGCCGCGGCAGGATTTCGAACCATCGCTTACTCTAGACGCGGACGCTATCGCTCTCCAGCAGGTTCGACAGAAGATACCGGCAGCCTTGCTGGCGATCTAAATGCCTTAATGAACCATTTGAATGTTGATAAATTTCACATGTTAGGCCTTGCCGCTGGTGGATTTGCAGTGTCAGATTATGCAGTTTCTTACCCTGGTAAATTGTTGAGCATGGTGATTGTCTGTAGCCTATTCGGGTTGTGGGACAAAAATATTGATGAGCGCTTAGACTTCATTCTGCCCAAAAGCTTTGGCACCATGCCAGCAGAATTCAAAGAGATTGGTCCTGCTTATCGTTGGGCACATCCACAAGGCGTTCGAGCATGGATTGAGATGGAAGAAAAGTCTAAGGGCAAGGGTCCTAGAATTCACCAAAGTGCCAAAAGTAAAATAACTTGGGATAAAATCCGAGCCGTTAAATTGCCAACCTTTTTTATCGCTGGCGGGGCAGACTTATATCAACCGCCTTCAATGATGAGAGCCGCAGCACGTGAAATACCCGGTAGCCAAACTCTGGTAGTAACAGAAGCGGGTCACGCGGTGCAGTGGGAACAACCTGAATTGTTTAACCGAGTGGTTATTGAGTTTTTGAGCAAACATAGTTAAAAAGTAACCGTTCAGCGCACTTACCTTCGACCCCTTTTTTACACCTGCAGAAACAATAAAACCCGGTTGGAAGCCGGGTTTTATTGTTTTGCCGCAAGCGGCTGTGGGTCGAGATCCACTCTATCAAGCGAATTAACTCTAAACCTTATACAAACCTACGTCAAGCAAAAATTCCAGGAAATATGCACAAATAATCATTGTGTTTTTCAGGTGTATATTGATACAATAAAAACCTGCTCTAAAAGAGTTGCTTGTTACCCTGTGGGCCACAAAGAGTCTTTTACTTATCTCCAAAAGGCTTTTAAACCCTCGGCTTATGGTGTGGAAACCGTAAGACATTCAACCTACGGGGTCGAGTTTCACTCTATCAAGCAGAGGGTAAGCCAAGTCACTGAGGTATTCAAAGTGTTTTCTTGGTGATCGCGATCCCAATAATATGGGAAAACGTCATGATTGAAATCATCGCATTAATTGCGGCTGTTTTTCCAGGCTGGCGACTCGATTGTTTAAATCATCCAGTTTTTTGAGTCTGGCGGTGGTTTTATTCCACTGTCTGTTGGTCATGGCCGGGGTGCCAGAGGAGTATATACCGGGTTCGCTAATCGATTTTGCCACCATAGTGTGTCCGGTAACAGTGCATCCGTCAGTAATTTCAATATGACCATTAATGCCAACCAAACCGGAAATCGAGCAATGTTTGCCAATCACCGTACTACCTGCAACCACACTGCACGCAGCCATGGCGGTATGGTCACCAATAACCACATTGTGGGCAATTTGAATTTGGTTATCCAAAATTACACCATTGCCAATAATGGTATTATCCAGGGCACCCCGATCTATGGTGGTACTGGCAC
Source organism: Phenylobacterium sp. (assembly GCA_047617105.1). Lineage (GTDB taxonomy): Bacteria > Pseudomonadota > Gammaproteobacteria > Enterobacterales > Alteromonadaceae > JABSOG01. The sequence continues at coordinate 5,063 of JBLGCB010000251.1, forward strand.
CGATTTCAACCTTGTTGCCAATGATCACAGTGCCAAGCTGAGGAATTTTTTGCCAGTGTCCCTGTTCATTCGCATAACCAAACCCATCTGAACCAATAACGGTGTTGGCTTGGATCAAACAGTCATGACCCATTTCAATTCGATGATAAAGCGTAACATTTGCCCATATTGAACAATTTTCGCCGATCACCACCCCTTCACCAATAAAACAGCCCGCGCCAATAGAGACGTTATCAGCAATGACACAGCCTGACTCAATGACGGTATTGGCACCAATGGCGACATTTTTGCCCAAAGTCACATCATCGCCAATAACGGCGGTTGGGTGTATTTGTGTGGCTGGTGACGGTGTGGTGTCCAGTAGTTGGGCAACCATGGCGTAACCCAAGTAGGGATTGTCCATCAGCAAGACATTGGTTGGGCAATCATTTTGATATTTTGGATTTAAAATCACCACGCTAGCTTTGGTCTTGATTAAATCCTTTCGGTATTTAGGATGGGCCATAAAAGCAATCTGGCCTGCTTGTGCTGACGCCAGTGTGGCAAGTCCATTGACGGTGCCGTCCTTTTGTGTATTTTGCTGGCAATAAACTAGGGTTGCACCAATTCTTTGCGCGATATCGGCAAAACTATAATTCATCATTGTTTTTTCCTTTTTGAGGGGGCTCAGGTGGCGAAATGTAATGTTTTCGAGTTTAATCGGAATCTTAACGATAACGAGTTAAGAAATCAGCCAAATTATCGAGTATGCACAGATGATGCTGCACCGTATCTAAAATGTCAATCGCGATAGGTGGACTACTCGTTTGAAGATTCCTTTTGGCCTTGTTTTGAAGCTAAATCTAAGCACGCTGAACAGTTACACTTTTTGTAACTATTCAGCGCACTCATCTTATCCACCATAACGGCGTTATTTTCGTACTCAAACAGTTACATATGACCTATATGCGCCTATTTTCCGTGCGACTCTTTTTACGAAGTGAGGGCCTTGTTCTGAAGCGAAATCTAAGCACGCTGAACAGTTACAACTTTTTAATCTATACTCAAGATACAAAAACAACAACACACCGAAAATCAATGAAATCACGGCACAAACCGCTCACCACCCAATTAACTTTTCTGCTCCTCCCATGGTTAATGTTGTTATTCGCTACAGGCACTTTTGCAGACCCTATCTCAGCAAAAAAACCAGCCAAAGCGACTTTTCAGTTTGACAATATTGCTACCCGGCAGGGGTTAAACAATTTATCGGTGCTAAAGGTTGTGCAGGACCCACAAGGGTATATCTGGGTCGCGACCCAGCAGGGGTTATATCGTTATAATGGCTATGATTTTAAGACCTTTACCCACGATCCGGCAGACCCGGGTTCTTTGGCTGATAACTATGTGAATACGCTTTTTATTGACCAAAGTGATCAGCTTTGGATCGGCACTGATGCTGGTTTGGCACGCTATCATGCCCCCAGTGAATCGTTTATCCATCATCAGCATCAGGCCCACCACCCTGAGAGTTTGAGTGGTAACGTGGTGATGTCTATTGCGCAAGACCACAATGGTGACTTGTGGATAGCCACTTTGGGCGGTGGACTCAATCGGTTTGATCGCACCAACAAGAGCTTCAGCCATTTTAAACATGACCCACATAACCCTGACAGCTTAAGCGATGACAATGTCTATACGGTGTTGGCAGACCGCCAAGGCACAATATGGGCAGGTACCCGCGACGGTGGCCTCAATCGCTTGGATATTGGCAGCACCAAATTCAAACGTTACCAACCCAACAGCAACAACAGCACCCATAACAGCCTCAGCCATAATAAAGTGTATACGCTGTTTGAGGATTCAGACCAGACCCTGTGGGTGGGGACCCGAGGCGGTGGTTTAAACCGCTTTGACCGTAAAACCGACGCTTTTCAACACTTTAAACATGACCCCAACGACCCTAATAGTTTAAGCGGCGATCATGTAGTTGCCATTTTCGAAGATAAAGCAGGCGCGTTATGGTTGGGTACTGAAAGAAGCGGTTTAAATCGCTTTGACCCGCTAAGCGGCAGGTTTCATCGTTATCAACATAACCCTCAAGACAACCATAGTTTGCCCGCTGACGACGTTGAATCCATCATTGGCGACCAGACCGGCTTAATCTGGCTTGGCACCTTTGGCGGCGGCCTCAGTAAATTTGACCCAACCAGCAGCCGTTTTGGTTTTGTCAAACATGATGCCACTGACCCCAACAGTTTAAGCAAAGGCAGTGTACAGGCTATTTTTAAAGATAAGGCCGGCGTTGTTTGGGTAGGCACCCAATTTGGCCTGAATCGCTATGACCAAGAAATAAACTCATTGGGGCACAACTTTCAGCACTATCAACATGACCCCCAAAACCCCAAAAGCCTCAGCGATAGCGACGTGCGGGTAATATTTGAAGACTCAACAGGCACTTTGTGGGTGGGCACCAATGGCGGCGGTCTTAATCAATTCAATCGAGCCAATGGCACTTTCATTCATTATCGACACCAAACCAATCAAATCAATAGCTTAAGCGATGATTATGTGGCTGCTATCAATGAAGATAACTCAGGTCGCCTTTGGATTGGCACCGACGGTGGTCTCAATCGATTTAATCGACAATCAAACAACTTTAGCCGTTTTATCCATTCTGCCGATACACCCACCAGCATCAGCCATAATTCTATTAATACCCTGTACACCGCCACAGATGGCACGTTGTGGGTGGGCACCGATGGTGGCGGACTCAATCAATTTAACCATCAAACCCAACAGTTTACCCGTTACCAGGCTAATGCAAATGATATCAATAGTTTAAGTCACAATATGATTTTTTCGATCATTCAGGACGCAACAGGTGTATTTTGGATTGGCACATTTGGGGGGCTGAATCGATTCGACGCCAACAGCAAAATTTTCACTCATTACCGAAGAAAAGACGGATTAAGTGGTGACGCGGTTTTTGCCGTATTCACGGATAAAAAGGGCAACCTTTGGCTCGGAGAGAATGGCATCTCTTTTTTTGACCCTGCAACAGCCATCATTAAAAGCAAAATTGGTATTAATGAAGGCTGCGTCCAACTCAATCAAGGCGCTTATTTTAAGGCAGCAGATGGACAAATGTTTTTTGGTAGTGAATACGGCTATTGCGCTTTGTATCCTGAAAACGCGATTGTACCAAGTCAGCCGCCTAAATTGGTATTCAGCGACTTTCGCTTGCTGAACAAATCCATGCCGATTGCGAATAACAGCGAAATTTCGCCGTTAACGGAGGTGATCAACGTCACTCAATCTCTGACCCTTAATCACCAACAAAATGTGTTGTCGTTTGAGTTTGCCGCGTTGCATTATGCCAACCCTGAACTCAATCAATACCAATACAAACTCGAAGGTTTTAACCAAGACTGGGTTGATACCAGCAGCAAAAACCGCCGGGCAAGCTACACCAATTTGGCCGCCGGGCATTACACTTTTAAAGTCAAAGCCAGTAACCATCAAGGTGTCTGGACTGAGCAGGCACGTTCAATTAAGCTGATTATTCATTCAGCTCCCTGGTTTACTTGGTGGGCTTACACCATATATCTGGCGCTGACAATGGCGGTGATCAGTGTCATCGCCTATTTGTATTACAAAAAACTGCAGGTTGAGCGTCAGGCGGCTCGCGACCTGCTGAATTTAAATGAAACGTTAGAACACAAAGTCACGGTGCGCACCACAGCGTTGCAGGCGTCCATCGACCAGTTAAAAGCAACTCAACGGCAACTGGTTGAAGCCGAAAAAATGAACGCCCTGGGTAATTTGGTGGCGGGGGTCGCCCATGAGGTCAATACGCCGCTGGGCATTTGTATCACCATGGTCAGCCTGCACCTTGAACGACTCAGCGAGTTGCGCCAACACCTCACCAATGGCACAGTTTCACGCAAGTCACTCGAAACCTACGTGCAGTCCAGTGAAGAAAGTCAGGCGCTGGTTGAGGGCAATTTACATCGTGCTGCTGAACTGATCTCCAGTTTCAAACAAGTCGCGGTTGAACAAACAGCGGACAACATCGACAATATCGTTTTTCATGATTATCTGACCGATATCATCACAAGCGTCGAACGTAAGCTGGCAGACAGACAAATCGTCATTAAACTGCTGAGCAAAGGCGACTGGCAGCTAAAAACCTGGCCCGGTGCCTGGTGGCAAATACTTTCCAATCTGGTTGAAAACTCTCTGGTGCATGGTTTTTATAACCAAAGCAGCGGTGAAATCACCATCGATGTGGAACTGTGCGAAGACCTGTTGCGATTTATATACCATGACAATGGCAACGGCATGACCGCCGAAGTACTAGAGAAAATCTACGAGCCTTTTTACACTACCGCCCGCAATCGCGGTGGCACTGGTTTGGGCTTACCTGTGGTGTTTAATCTGGTGGTGCACAAGCTCGGCGGCAGCATCAAATGTTACAGTGAACCAGGCCAGGGGGTTGAGTTTATGATTGAGGTGCCACAAACATTGGGTCAATAATCATCAACTAGTCTCTTAGTCGAAGAAGGGGTCTGGCTACTTATTTATGAAAAATTTTATGGACAATCAAAGTGCCAGTAAAATAGATGATAGGTGGGTCAGAGTAAATACAATTAAAGGAACCTAGCACGGTCCGAGGTTACGAGTAGGTTATACCTTGATTTTAACGTACCCGCTTACCAACATTGCATTTACAGGTACTCGGGAAGCCTTGCTTGCCAGTTTATGACTGGCAACTTCACCAACTTTTGCTGACGTTCAACATCAGCAAAAGCTCTTAGGGGGTCAAAAGCTCTTAGGGGGTGCAGATCTGCCTCTGAGCAGGTAAATCAATAAGTTACGATTTGGAAACTCAGGAAGGTGGGTCATTTTTCTTGCTTTTACTCGAAATAATAAATTCAGCGGTCAAGTTACTTCTCTAATAAT
>JBLGCB010000252.1:0-9996 GCA_047617105.1 Phenylobacterium sp.
GATTACATGAACGCTCTAGCGACTCAATCAATAAGTCTTAAATGCGATCTTGATTTTCCTAACAAAGAAAGAACTATCCAAGACTTAAATGGTAATGGTTATAAAAGCGGTGATGGTTCATTGTTCAAATATCGTGGGATATGCAAATATAACGAATAAGAAATACACGGGACATTTTTGGCAGTCTCGGTTTAAATCTCAGGCTTTGATGGATACTTTATAAGTGACTGTCCTCTACTCCAATTAAAACCAAAAAAGGGCGCAATTTATTGCGCCCTTTTTAACTTTGTCTACACTCAAGGAATCAGTGCATCCTTGTACTTCACACTAGTGGGTATTACTTACTTTGATAAATCGTGACAGTGCCGGTGACTTCATTGGCAACAATCAGTAGGTTTTTATCATTCGCACTGTCCTTTTTAGCCACAAACAATAAACCCTCAGGGTTCATGTCTGCGGTTGAGTTAACCCATTGAACGAACTTTGGTGCGTTGATTTTACTGATATCATAAACCAATACGCCGCCAGTTCTTTCTAGACCGATGAAAGCATAGTTTTTGCCTTTCATCTTGCCAATCACGACGCCTTCAGGTTCGGCACCTTTGTCATCGCTTCTGGCGTCAAACTCACCTTCGTCACCATTAAACAGCGCAGGCACCGTTTTGGTTTGATCAGCAATATCACTGCCGCTGTCATAAACCAAATTGGCGGTATCACCAGACCAGATGCCAAAAGAGCGAGCACCGTAAGAATAGATGATATCGTGATCGCCATCGTTGTCGCTATCGCCTTGAGCGGTGGTGGTTTTCAATCGGCCAAGGTTTTCGTCTAGTTGTAAAGTGGCCGCGTTAGGAAAAGCGGTTGGGTCGAGCACTAAGTCATCGACCCGATTTTCTTCACTGTAACCACTGTAATCCCGTGAATCACCTTCATTAGCAGTGATTAGGTAAGGCAGACCTTGGTGGCTGAAAAATGCGATAGAGTCTGGTTCATGGTGCGCAGTGCGCACCCTACGGCGATATTTTCGTCATTGAGGGACCCAAGTCAATTAACTGAAATAGAAATAAATATCTGACCCCGACATTTCCTCATCACTTCAACAAATGATAATCACTCAAGTTAAACCATTTGCGTGAAAAGATAAACGCGGTAACCGATTCCGGTGAAAGACTGGTGACTTCATCCGTCATGTTCTTGCGGTAAAAAGCGGTGCAATTGGCACTTTGCCACACGGTTTTGGTCATCTTTTCTCTCATTTGGGCAACATAGGCATTCTGAAGATCTTGTTTGGCTTCGATGGCTCTAATGCTTTTATCCTGTTTCACCGTACTGATGGCTTGCACGATGTAATCGGTCGCTGCCTGCATATAAGACATTTGTGAGCTGTGACCGGTGCCCGTGTTTGGCCCGTTGACTTTAAAATAGTTGGGATAACCACACACCGTAATGCCCTTATAAGAGACCGCCTTTTTTTCCCATTCGCTGTTCAGATTGCGGCCGCCCACGCCATAGACCTGAAACGTCAGCGCTTTTTTCATATTCGAATAGGCATAATAACCGGTGGCGTAGACAATCATATCCAGCGGTATCTCTTTACCATCCTTGGTTCTAATGCCCTTGGGCGTGATGGATTCAATTCCGCTGATATCGACATCGACATTGTCACGGGACAGCGCGGGCAGGTAGTTGTTTGACGGTATCACTCGTCGACAGCCTAATTCATAATCGGGTGTCATATGTTGACGTAAGGCATCGTCTTTAATGTGTTTTTTGAGATGGTTCTTCAGCCTTCTGGCGTAATGGCCTTTCATCAGCTTACTGATGGTGGCGAACCCTGGGTAGCGGCGAAAGGCAACAAAGCGGATGTCATAAAAAATAAAGACGAATAAACGGATAAGGTGGCGGATGCCTGGCAGCGTTCGCAAGAATCGCTCCGGCGCAGTGTAATTGCGGTCTGAACGGGGCAGGATCCACTGTGCTTTACCCATAAATAGATTTAATTTGGCGACCTTGTCGGCGATGGCGGGCACAATTTGAGCCGCTGAACACCCTGAGCCGATCACGCCGACATTTTTGCCTTCATAAGCGGCGTCGTGTTGCCAGTGTCCAGCGTGAAATATTGGCCCTTCGAAGGTTTCAGCGCCTTTAATCTTGGGCGTATGCGGATTCGCCAGCACACCGCTGGTGTCAACAATAAAGCGGGCACTGTATCGCTCGCCCGATTCACTTTGGACCTGCCACAAACAAGTGTGCTCATTATAAGTCAGACTGGTGACCGTTTGGTTGGTTCTGGCCTGTTTTGCTAAGCCAAACTTTTCGATAATATGGTTGGTATAGGCGAGCAATTCGCTTTGCGGGGCAAAGGTTTTTTTAAACGGATAGGCAATAAAAGAAATAGAATAGAGGCTGGTTGGAATATCGACCTCGGCGCCAGGGTAGGAGTTGACTTGCCAAGTGCCCCCTAATTTAGCGCTCCTTTCCAACAAGACAAAGTCATGACAATGTTTTTTCTGCAAACGCACCGCAGCCATCAATCCTGAAAAACCTGAACCAATGATCACGGTCTCAAAATATTGAATGTCATCTTTGGCTTTATTATCAGGTGCTGCCTCTTGAGTTGGCATTGATTCTGATGGGTTAATCTTCAAATCTTTTTGTGCTTTCATTGGTCATTTATCCTTTAAGAACGTATCGGCTAACGGCTTAGTGATGCTTCAATATGATCACTATAAATGACGATGCTTAAGAGAAGCTTAAGAGAAGCTGGCTTCGATGCAGGCATTGGCTATTGTAGGGGCAATAACGCTGATGTATTATGGCAGCTGTTTATTAATTTAACGATTAGTTGTATGGATGTCATGATGACAATACGTCGCACTTGCTTTACCTATATACCCTCACTGGCGCTTTGCTTACTGTTAGCGACGCCAATAACCGCTCTGGCTGCTGAATCACAACACCTCAACGCATTGCAATCCGGTCCCGTATCCGACATCAACACTTTTGGCGTGATACCTCAAGATGGTGATACCCTGGACGCTGGCAAGTTCACCGTGACCATCGATCAGCCGTTTGCTGCTGGTGTGGTGGATGCACTGGCAGGCAGTGTTGTGCTTAGTGGTGAATTTATTGTTGAGGCGGGCATTATTTTAACCGTCAACGGCGATTGGGATGCCAGCCAGGCCAACACTCAAAACCAGCTTAAAACCGGAGCGGTCATTGAGTTTGACGGTCCAAGCGGTGTCAACCGAAGTTATAAGGCCACCGAACGTTATTACGGTGAACCTTCATTGGTGGTGCAAAGTGATGCCCAAGACAAAGCTTTTTTCGGTCTTAAAATTGGCTCAAGCGCCACTTTTGCTTATGATAAACAAGGCTTTTTAGGCTCGAATATCAGTGGTGGCAACGTCCACTTAAATGGCTTTTCTACTGGTTATATTCACGATGGTTACGAATCGGTCAATACCCGTGATTGCAATATGCCCAATGTATTGTTCACCAACAGCGCTGTATTCCAATTGCGCTATTTCGCCGCCGACGCCGGCAGTTGTGATCTTAAGAATCTAACCATTTTAAGCGCCACCAGCACTACCGCGTTTATATCGGGTGGGGGAGTAGAATACACCACCCAAGGCAGTGCATTTAACCTCAACGGTTTGTCTGTTGATGGTGGGGTTGAATATTATATGCGACCAGAGTTTTTAATGAATGACTGGGTGGTGCGCGATTTGGCGGCGACCAAACCGCTGATAGGTTGGCAAAATCTCAACAGTTGGTTACTGTTTAATGCCAATGCCATTCCCATTGGTGCAGCCGAAACATCGAACATTTACTTTCGCAACGAAAAATACAATCCCCATGGTTTTTTGGCCAACGGCGGCGGCACCCCCAAGGTAAAAACCATCACCTTTGATAATGTTGTTTTTGATTTTATCAACCTTGATGACAGTGAGTCGGGCGACTTCTATGGCTTCAACCGGGCAGGCACCGAGAATGAAACCATCCATATTCGCAATAACATCGGCTTGCGCAACCTCAACGGCAAACAAAGCAGCACTTTTATCACCTTTAATGGCGAAGATCAAAATGGGCGCAAACTTGAGCTTGAAAACAACGTCATGTTTGTGCCTCTAGACAATCGGTCTATTTCCCTGAACGAATCAAGCCTAACCCCCGCTGATACCTTGACCAGCATCAAAAAAAATATTTTTTGGGGTCAGGTTGACGGTAAAGGTTATGTGGTTGACAGCCTTGGCAGCAGCTCTGAAACCGACATTCTCTCTAGTGGTGCTTACAGCAACAATGGCACGTTTAATGTCCGCACGGATGGCAGCCACGGTGAACTGGACTTGCCATTAAGTTATACCCCCGACAGACCGGCGACCACTGCCGATCCGCGTTTTAACGATGCAGACCGTCGTCTGGAGACTTATGGTCGCGATGTGCTGATGCTCGATGGTACTGCCGAATCGGCCTTTAAAGCCTTTGTGACCCGTCACCTGTCAGTAACCGACCTTAACAGGCTTGAACTGATGGCGGCGCACGACAGTTATGTGAGCAACCACAAAGGCCCGCTGGCGATTAAAGATATGATTGATTGGATCAAGCAAGGTTTCGTGCCCACCACAACCACCTATCACGGGGCCGACCAAATAGCAGCAATTGGCCTAGACGTCATCCCAACCTTTACTTTGACCGATACTGATGGCGATACGGTAGATGATCGCTTCGACAGCTGTGAGGCAACGCCAGCCGACGACAGTATTGATGAAAATGGCTGCGGGGTATCGCAAAAAGATGATGACAATGACGGCATTGCCAATGTACTTGATATTTGTAATGACACTCGGGTTCCCGATGTCGATGAACAGGGGTGTTCAATCGCCCAAATTGGCGGTGAAATTGTCGGCTTCAAAAGCTGGGGCATTGGTGGTGGCGGTGCCATGGCCGGTTATTCGATTAACCCGTTCGACCCCAAAATGCAGTTTGTCGGTACCGACATGGGAACCGCTTTTCGGTCGATTGACAGCGGCGTTAATTGGGCCCCGATAAATCACAGCCAGACCACCTATTCGAATATACTCGGTTACGCCACTTCCTTTGGTTTTGCCAGTTCAACTACGGTGCTGCATGCACCCCAAGGTCTAGACCCGGTTATATCAATCGATGGCGGACAAACCTTTACCGCTGTGGCCTACTTTGGGCTGTCGGCTCAAAGCGAGCGCATCAGAGGTTGGTACAGTGATACCGAAAACGAGGGGACCATTTATGCCATGACCAATCTGGGTTTGTGGCGTTCAGCAGACGCCGGCAACAATTGGCAGTTTGTTTATGACGGCGGCGAGATCAAAGGCATGTTTATCGATAGCTTTGATGGCGGTAAAGTTTATATTGCCACTCAAGAGCGTATTTTACTCGCCACCGATGGCAAAACTTTTAGGACTTACTTCACCCCTGGTTTTCACAAAATTCACCGTTTTAGCGGCGGTTCAAATGCGACCACCAGAACGCTAACTTACGCCAGCGACGCAAGCTTTAGCGCTATCTTCAGAGCGAAGCAAAGTGGGCTAGCCACCGGTGATGTTAAAGCCCGCTATACCTTGCCCAATGATGCAGGCGAAGAGGTCAGTGCAGGCATGATTTACGTTAAGATCAACAAGGGTGGCTTCAAACAGACGTCACAGTTTGTTGGCAGCCATTTGAAAATGGCGCAAAACGATCCGCTGACCATTTATGCAACCGGTAGCCGCAATTGGGGCCGAGACAAAGGCACTTCTGTGTATGTCTCTAAAAATGCTGGTGACACCTGGAAGCTGAAATTGTTGCAATACGACTGGGATGCGGATTACAGCGCTTGGGATGGTAAAAATATGGAACATTCCCCGGTGGGTCTAAACGCAGGCTGGTATGATGGCGGTTATTACACCGTTGCGATTAACCAGCTTAACAGTGCTCAGTTTGGTGGTTCCGGCAATTTCTTCTTGTATAGTACCAACGACAGTGGTGCCCATTGGCTTGATTTGACCAATAATTACCAAGGCACTGTGCCGACCAATCCGAACAAGGCTGACACCTGGTCAACCTCTGGTTTGAATGTGACCAGTGTTTACGACATTAAATTCAATCCCGCCAATAGCAATGATATATATGCCGCTTACGCCGATATTCACGGTGCCCGTTCAACAGACGGCGGTCAAAACTGGCAGATTTTGCCCAGCAGCGAGAATTCAATTTACGACTTTGCTTTTGACCCAACTGATGAGAATATTATTTACATGGCCAATGGCAGTCAACACGACTTCCCACTGTTGTCACTGTCAATCGTCGGTGATGGCGGCATATTTAAATCAACCAACAAAGGCGACAGCTGGCAGAAAATCACCCCGAATACTGCCGATTACAATCGTCAATATCTGTCGGTGGGTTTTGATGCCACTCGCAAGCACATTTACGCAGGTAGCCACAGCGATGGTATTTCTCGTTCGACCGATGGTGGAACCACCTGGCAGAAGTTCAATCGTGGCTTGCCGAGTGAGTATTTAAAGACTGGTTTCGCACTGGATGTGGTTGTGCCGCAAATTGAAGTATTGGCCAACGGCAACGTATACGCACTGGTCACTGGGGTAAGGCCACAATTCACCGCGACACAAGTCGAGACCTTAGACATACCGCAAAACAAACTGATACCCGACACTTCCAATGGCATCACGACATATTATGGTTGGATTAACTCAGATGAAACCGGTATTTATTGGCTCGATGTTGTTAATGGTGCAACCGAATGGCAGCTGCTACGGTCCAATATCAATACTGCGTCTCATGGCAATTGGGATGCTGAGCATCAGCCTTGGCGGCGGCCAATGAGCTTTGCCATAGACCCCAATAACAGCAATGTTTTATGGATGACTGACATCGATGACAGAACCTTTCAGTTAAAGGCCACTGGGTTATGGAAATCGACCGATCATGGTCAAAACTGGCACTATGTATTGCAGCACACCTTACCGCTGGCCATCAAAATCGACCCGAACGACAGCAACCACATTGTTGTCGCTGGCCATGAAATTATCAATAACGGTGGCGTATATGTCAGTAAGGATGGCGGTGAAAACTGGCTTAAAGACAGCCGTTCACCACTGCAAAACAACGCCAACGCGGTGAGCTTCGATCCGAAAAATAGCGATAAGATCATTTATGGTTATTTTGGTGGTGGAATGTTGAGTGGTGACAAGTTGTAGCCGTACCACCAAGGCCATCTTTACTGCCAGCGAGTCTGGCAGTTCGGCATGGTCACATCATTTAATTTGCTTCACTGACCTCAAGTAACTGATCAAAATCACTTGCCTCGTGACGTTCAGGCAGCTGTTGGTGAGGTTCTCCCCACGTTTTGTTTACCATTGTGCCACGTTGTACTGCCGGGCGTTCACTCACTTGCTGCGCCCAGCGGGTAAGGTGTTTATAACTCGCGGCGTCGAGGAATTCGGCGGCATTATAAAGCTTACCGAGTACCACATTTCCATACCATGCCCAGATGGCGATGTCGGCAATGCTGTATTGGTCGCCACAGAAATATTGATTATTGGCTAAGTGGCGGTCGAGTACATCCATTTGGCGTTTGGTTTCCATGGTAAAGCGGTCAATGGCGTATTCAATTTTTGTCGGCGCATAAGCATAAAAATGACCAAACCCACCGCCCAGATAGGGCGCACTGCCCATTTGCCAAAACAACCACGATAGACACTCTGTTCGCAACGCCAGTTCTTCGGGGATTAGGGCAGAGAACTTTTCAGCCAAATACAACAGAATGGCACCAGACTCAAATACCCGCTGCGGCTGGTCAGTACTGTGATCCATTAATGCCGGGATTTTCGAATTGGGGTTAATATCAACAAAACCACTGCCAAACTGATCACCATCGCCAATTTTAATCAAATGAGCATCATATTGCGCCCCTTCAAACCCCAGCGCCAGCAACTCTTCGAGCATCACGGTGACTTTTACCCCGTTTGGTGTGCCCATTGAATAAAGTTGCAACGGGTGACGGCCCACAGGCAACTGTTTTTGTGCCGTCGCACCGGCTATGGGCCTATTGATGCTAGCCCAAGTACCGCCACTTTCAGATTGCCATTGCCAGACTTTTGGTGGTGTGTATAAAGATTGATTATCCATGGTTGTTTTACCCAATTTATTTGTCAATGTTGTTTGTATCTTGAATGTTCATTCAAGATACGCCTGTTTGAACGATCATTCAACCACTATTTTTGAATAGCCGTTCAAATTAGCTGGTGATTGCTGCCAACAGGCGGTGTGATAGGGTGTGATATTTTTCCTTAATCAACAGTGATAGCCTTATTCCTTGTCGAAAGCACGACAAATTACATTTAACTACAATAGAATAAGAGGATTAAAAAATGGGTAATATAAACCTGAGTTACGTAGAAGAAAATGCAGAAGAAAATGCAGAGATTCAAAAATACACGCTTAAATGCACAAACAATTCAACGGCTGACTGGACATTTTATGTTTATCAAAAAATGCCCAATCAAGCAAAAGAGATTTTTTCACTCGCTTGGTTTGCGAGTCCATCGAAAATAGCACTAGGAGGTTCACATATTCAATTTGATTGGACTATCGATTATTCGTTTGTTTGGGGTCGTAGTGGCATCGTAATTCCTGGTGTCGATTTTTCAGCTGGGGGGGAAGTGCCATGCACGCCATCGGGCGATAATCTGACAACATTTGGTGTTGAAGACGGTACACCAAGACTATCGCCAGCCGTTTCAGGCGGGGAGGCGGATATTTTAACTGTAAAAGTGGCTAGCAATGTACCAAACCAAACCTATTCGGCTGGCATTGGCATGTCGGGTCAAGGGGCATTTGCTCAGCAAGCACTCCAAAACACCACACAACTCTATACACTTGAACCAAAATACTATATTGCAGCAGCAAGTTCGATGCAATCGGGGGCGGTGTTGGCACAAACAATAAATGATGCAAAAGAAGTGAAATTCCCCTCAGGTGTATATGATCTGTATGCTTCTATAGGGGAGGACAACCAATGGACCATCAGCAGAGAGCCAATCACAAGCGAGCATTTGTGTGCAATCAATGAGTAAAAGCGTTGTATAAATAAAGATCAAAGATATGGTTAGATTGTCGACCGTTAAGAATGCAATCTAACCTATTATCAATGTGATATATTTTCTGAGTTATCATTTTAACTATCGTAATATGTCAATATCGCACCAGGTCGACTATAACTTGGTAGTGTCAATGGCGTACAGGAGTCAGACATGAACAATCCTAATATTAATAATGACAGTGAGTTTAATGGTGGTGAGTGGCTTTATTCATTGCAGCAAAAAAATTTGGTATATAATTATAATTTTTTATATTTTAGTAACAAAACAACCGTCTCAAGTGTGACTGAGTACCATCATCCAGATGGCTGGGTTTATGGCGATTCAGGCACCGGAGGACAAATTACTTTGGCAGGTGAACAGTGTAAAATTGTCACAGGCACGGGTACCGATTCGTTAATGACATTCAGCCAAGCATTACATGAATTTCCAAGGTCTGCAAGCCGTCTCAATGGTCACACAGTCACGGCAAGAGCGGTTATGACCGCCAGTAAAAATAGCCAAATAACCGTTATATTGTCTGATGGCATATCCAGTACGGTGAGGAGCACCACTTTGGCGGCTGATGGTGACATTGACATCACGTTAAGTTTGGATATTGCCAGCAATGCGCAACAACTTACTATCGAAATCCAAAGTCCGTCCCAGTCAGCTATCATAACAATCAGTAAGGTTTTTGCCAATTTAGGTCAGTATGCGCTTGAAAGTTTACCCTGCATGGTGAGCGGCGTTATTGGCGAAAGAAAGCAATACATCGCGACCGAAAACCCTCCAGCACATGAATTATCCTTATGTAGTGAAGCCATTGAACTGAGTTCAAATCAAACAGATTAAGCTCAGTGTTAAACCAACGATT
>JBLGCB010000253.1:0-9970 GCA_047617105.1 Phenylobacterium sp.
TGATTTTTGTTTTAGTTGCCAAAATTATCGTGGCACAAAGGCCGCCTCTACATAGATGTTGTGCTGTTTGAAAAGTGACTGATGTCAGATTTTCGTACTAGCCGAAAACCGACTTCGTGTGAGCGGTAATCTTGATCCCAGTTGTTGCGATAGGCTAACCGAACATATGCCTCTGTGTCAATCCATGATCCACCGCGTAACGACACTAACCGCAGGCAATGCTTATTTTTACTTACCCAAAGTGCTCATGACACACTAAACCTTCTTTTAGATACTCTGGTGAATTTATCATTTATCAGCAACAAGAGAAATTGGCTCATGCCAAGAGCCAATAAGTTCATCATCTTTAGTATGCACCCGTAATGTGATCCGATATTGACGTTGCACCTTCTGAGCATCTTCGGCGGTGGTTGAACTCACTTTTCCGGTCAAAATATAATCGAAAGCATCAGAGCTGGCACCCACAATTCTTGCTGCCCCGCTTTGCAAAATCACGTCAACAATCCGATCATAAATCTCTTCCTCTAGTAAGTTAATGTCAACATCTGTACGATTACCAATCTTACCAAGAATCAATTTGGGTTTGTTTTCATACCAAGTTTCGACCAAACCATCGTTAAGCATTTTATTGGTCAGCTTGTCTGCCGCCGCCATAAAATCGGTCATATTGAGTTTGATATCGAGATGATTTCGCTCAGATGAGTCGACCATTCTGACCCGGCTTTGCCCGGTAGATGTGCAAGCACTGAGTAAGGTGACGGCTACCAATACGGCAAAACACTTGATGTTTTTGCTTAATTTATTCATTATTAATTACCTATATATTTAACAATGAAATGCATTTTACTGGCATCTCTATGTTTTCCCATCGACCAAAATGAACGAGTGTCCCTTGCACTCAGTGTAAAAGGCTGCCAAATACCCGCCTCACCCACGCTAAAACCTTCGTCATCAAGCCAGTCAAAGCGATATAGCAAGTTTAAGTCTGCATTGGTTAGGTTTTCGATCATAACATCTCCCCTTTTCAGCTTACCTCGGTCTCTTACTCGTGTTTTGGCGAGCTTGACTTTACCAATCAGAGCATCACTGCCAATCACCAAACGCGCACCAGGGTACTGTGGTTCGATGGTACCATTTTCTACCGTTTGGGAATTTCCTTTAACAGGTGAATATGAGAGAGGGTTAGTTTCCTGATCTGGTATCGATTCGGCTTCAATGATCACCAATTTATCTTTAATCCCCAATGCTAAGGTTGGTGAAAGATCAGAATTCGTTTGGACGGTGGGCTGTTCAGGCTCTTTATCTTTGACAATGGGCTGTACTGGTGTCGAACCAACAACTTTTGTACTCATCGCAGTCAGGTTCGAGGTAGATTGATTTAGTCGTTCAGGAGCTGTATTTTTATCTGTTATTTGGGACTTCTCTTGGCTGTCAATTAAAGGTTCATTATAGCTTTTTTGTTCATTAACCAAATAAATCCCCGCACCAAGCACCAAAAAAGCACACGAAATTGCAAGCCATTTCCACGCCGTAAGTTTTCGAGATGTATTCGATATTTTTTTGGCAGGGGAAAATGTTGTTGTGTTTGGCTGATTGAGCTGCATCACGGAGTTGTCAATCGTTGAATTGACAATTGGGTAGTCTTGAACATTAGGGCTATTTTCCAGTTCATAACGGCTAATAGGCTCATCCCAAGCTGTTTGCCAGTCAAACAAGCTTTGTGGTCTATCAGAGGCTTCCACCGACAAAGCCCAATCAATACATATTAAAAAGGCCGAAGCATTGGGGCGATTGGCCAAAACTTCAATTTCGTCCTGAACATTTCGATCGATAGCCATATCCGGCCTTTTGCCTGTCAAACAAATGTATGCCACTACCGCGAGCGCATAAATATCTGTCCATGGACCAAAGCGGCCTCTCTCGCTATGTTGCTCTAACGGGGCATAACCCGGAGTCAGAATACATGTCATCCTACCTGTTTTATCATAAAATGCTTGGCGAGCGGCACCAAAATCAATCAGCACCGGAGTCATATCTTTACGAAACATGATATTATCGGGTTTTATGTCTCTATGTAAAATATTCCTATCATGTACTTGTTGAAGACCATTGATTATAGAACCAATAATATTACGCACTTGAACCTCAGGCATAAACTTCTTGCTTTCCCCTTCTTGCTCTTTTTTTGACAACTCCAGCAGATCACTTAAGCTGCCACCTTCGCAATACTCCATTATCAGATATGCGGTGCCATTGTCTTCAAAGAAGCGATGAATTCGCACAATATTAGGCACATCAAATTTGGCCAATGTTTTCGCTTCATTAATAAACGAATCCAAGCCCCAATCATAATTCTCTCTGGCCGCATCGTTTTTAGGCACTATGGTTGTACCACCTTGCCGCCAAGCAAAGTCACTGGGCATGTATTCTTTAATCGCAACCTTTTTGTCCAGATGAGTATCAGTGGCCAGATAAGTCAGGCCAAAACCACCTTCGCCTATCAGCTTGTCAATCTGGTACTCGGCTAGCATATAACCCGGTTGCAGTGCATGTTGATCCATGGTTATTGTCCTGTTAGGGCGGCTTGGGGGTTAGGTTGATTTTTGATTGCCAGCATAGTTTGTTTCGGTTTATTTTTTTGATCTGGAGAATGCAGTTTGCAATAAAAACAGGGTCATGGCAAGAGGAGGGAGTGAATTTTAATTTTAGAGGTCCTCTTCATCATCAGCGAATTCGTCTTCCTCCTGTTGATCTTCAGGGAGCGCAATACTTGGATCTGGCGTAGAAATACCCATCCTCTCTCCCCACTCTTTTGAGTTTTCAGTATCCACGAGTTCAGAACCATCATCTACAACCTCACTATCTGCCTCATTCCTTGAGACAGTTTTATCTTCATGCGCCCTCAGTGTCAACTTTGTGTAACCTAATTTATCATCAGGTGAAAACTCTCCAGTAACCACAAAACCTAATGTGTTTTGCAATTCAAACAGTGTTTCTGTTATTTTACGTTTTTTAACGTCTTTGCCATGCAACTTACTAAATGCAGAAATGAACAGCTCAACATTATTTTTATCAATCCCCAATAATTTATCGAAAATAGACACCGATGAACCACGATAATCTTCGACAACAACCGAACCCAATTTACCTTTTAACAAGGCCATTTTAACGACACCATCTCTGATCTGTTGCACTGGCAGATAAACCGCTGCCAATAAGTAATCTTTTTTTCGATAAAAATATTGGCCAATATCACGGCTTAACTTCTGTAATTGCTCAATGGTCATCCGACCATTTTTATCACCTACGGCATTCAAAAGCATTTTTTTAATAACAGGATCTGAGTTAACTTCTTCAATAAAACGACCACTATCAGCAACTCCAAGTACCTCAACAAGATTAATGGATGAAACCGACATTTTAATGCCTTGCTCTATGATATCTTCACGTTCAGGCACCGAAGGTATATAAGCATCAGAACGTATTTTTTCAGGTAGTTTTTGAGGTGGCTGTTGGTTTTTATCTGTCAAAGAAGCGATCACCTTATCTTGCTCTGGCTTTAAACCTGCTTCAGCAATTGCCTCAGCCTGTTGTTCTTTGCTGGTTTCGACCGCATTATCTGCTAAGGGGTTACCCTCAACCGCGTCGCTATCATTATTGACAACTGGTGCTAAGTCTTCAGCAGCCGTTTTAACCAGTAAACCTTCAACGGGTTCATCGGCAACAGGCTGATCGGCAATATCAACGGCCGTCTGCTCACTTGGTTGTGACGATAAATCTTCTAGTTGAGGTTGTACTTGTACAACTGGCGCAGGCGGTACTTGCTCGTCCTTTAAGGCTAGGTAAACCAGCCCCGATAAACCCATCAGTGCCAGTGGAAGCGCAATCCATTTCACAAAACTTGGCTTAACTGGCGGCGGTGATAACGATTGGTCAACCGTTGGGGGGATAACGGTCGGTGGCACTGGTACACTCTCAACTGGCGGCCTCTCTACTGGTGGCTGAGCAATTGGTGGCGGAACTACTGGCGGTTTATCCCATCCCTCTTTCCAACTCGCTAAGGTTTGTGGTCGCTCTGTTGTTTTTACCGCTAACCCCCAATCAATGCAGGCTAAAAAGCCTGAATCACGATTGCGGTGGGCCAACACTTCGATATCATCATCTATAATGCGGTCAGTAGCTTCATCAGGCTTTTTGCCCGTCAAACAAATATAGGCGACCGCAGACAACGCATAAATGTCTGTCCATGGTCCCAACTTGGCTTTACTGCTGTATTGCTCTAATGGCGCATAACCGGGGGTAACAATAGACGTTAGTGAACGGCTTTTTTCGCCCAACGCCTGACGCGCGGCACCAAAGTCAATTAATACCGGGGTTCGGTCTTGGCGAAACATGATGTTATGAGGTTTAATATCACGATGCAAAACCCCGCTGTCGTGGACCGTTTGTAAACCTTGCATAATCGAACTGACAATATGACGCACTTTACTTTCACGCATAATGACCACAGTATCATCGGTTTTAGCTGTTTTTTCTGCTGTATCTACAGACACCAGATCGTTTAAACAGCCGCCCTCACAATATTCCATCACTAAATAAGCGGTGCCGTTATCTTTAAAAAAGCGATAGACCCGAACAATATTCGTCACATCAAATTTAGCGAGAATTTTTGCCTCATTCATAAAGGCATCTAATCCCCATTGATACATATCTTTGGATTCATCATTTTTGGGCACTATAGTGGTGCTGTTTTGTCGCCATGCAAAATCGTTTGGCATATATTCTTTGATGGCAACCTTTTTATCTAGGTGGGTATCAAAAGCCAAATAAGTCAAACCAAAACCGCCTTCTCCGATCAGCTTTTCGATGCGGTACTCTTGTAGCATATAATCGGGTTGAAGCGCGTGGTGTTCCATGGTTGGTTTCCTGCGAGTATTTTTATCATTCAGGGATATTTAAGTTTGCATTAAAAACGGGGCAGTGGCAAGTATTGGGTGGTTGAACGTTTTGTTTAATCAAGCCAGCCCCTTCTAAAAAGGCTCTGACCAATCATTTGTTATTGCGCATGGTGCAATGAAGATAATCCAAATAATCGTTGATAACGTTATTCAAATTATCCAAAGACATTGTTCCGTCATGGGCTTTGATTAACACATAAGCTGGATGAGTCTTTTTCTCAGTCAACAAAAAACCAAAGGTTGAGCGTACAGTTTTGACTTGATCAACCAAATTGTGTTGTCTGACAAGCGCTCTGGCATTATCAATATTTTTCTTTATTTCATCATCAAAACATTCGGAATATCAGCCAACCTTAGCACTTTCCAAAAAGCATAGCGGTTTGAAATCAAATACCTAGTACGAATATATTCAGTAATCTCATTGGCAGAATCTAAAATCATTGGCCTTGCATCAAAAGCAACGATATCAAGCTTTCCAGCCAATTCTTCTCTTTCATTAAACGCCTGGGTACAGGCTGAAGACATCACACCCGCAAACAAAGTGCACAATTTCATTATTCTTCTATTGAAATTGTCATTATCTTTATTCAGAATAATAGACACTTCATCATTGGCGATAAAGGCACCAACAATAGACGATGTATATTGTCGATTAAGGAAGTGCCTAAAAGAATAAAAAAGCTGTTGATAAGCTTGGTGAACCCCCCTCATTAAACTGCTCATTAATAATGACATCTTTAAGAAATCGCTTGGTCAGACGAAATCCATCCAAACGAATGCACAAATAACTGCCATCAGGTGTTAGGCGACAATTAACTTGACCGGACAAAGTAGTTGACGTCTAACAATCAGGAATAATCTGATAACCTAAAGCGTCACTTTCTTTTTGTTTATATTTACTCTGTAGTTGTTCAAGTTCTTGTTGGTCCATAATGGCCTAACTCCGGGAGTTTGGATTAAATAACCTTATCAGTATAAATCTTAGGTTCATCATTAAATAAATTAACTAATGACGAACCCGACCAGACGTGTAACCTATGCAAAATTAAACACTAACCCTAGTAACCTTAACTGCCATCGCTTTAAGACATCGGGGTTAACCGGGTGGCAAATACAGATGCAATTGTGCACCAGCAAAATACAGAAAGTAAAAGCAGCGGTCGCATTTATCCTATCGGTTCTGATTGGTTTAGGGTTACTGACTTATTCATTACAATGGTTTCCGGCTTGACCAACCAAACTGATTTGGCCGTTATATTAATAACGTTACATTGACGACTTCGGTTAAACCCTATTACGTTTTGAGGTATTCGAAAAGCTTGAGGAAACCGTCGAAGCAAGCAGTTCATCAATCACCAGACTAATGGCCGAATATCCATGCGGACTTTTGTCCCATCGTCCTTCGAGGGCTGTGTCATGCTCTTTTTGCCAAACCACCACAGGGCTAAATGGATTCGATTTTAATAGAAAGAACTTCCCGTGCTCTAAACCATCCAATACCTGCGATAATGCCGCTTGATCCGGTTTCATTGCGCAATAGGCGTATGTTTCAAGAATATCGGTTAAACCCCAAATGCACTCTACCCCATTTGAATGATAGAAATGCTGCTCAATCTCGGTTTTGGCAAAGAAAGGATCTTCAATCCTCGCCATATCATCCCAACTGACATCACAGCGTTGCTTTAGCTCTAACATGGTGATATTCCTCAATGGTTTAGTTGTTGGTTTTGTGGTGCGCAATGCGCACCCTACGGCAAATATCCCGCAGAGTGTTTAACACCAGCCGCCTACCCTTTCGCCCGTTTTAAATCGACAAATTTTCGGGCAACTTTTTTAATCCATCGCTCTTCTGTTGAAGTTCGGTCCTTAAGTCCTTGTTTCATATCAGTTGCTTCTTTTTGCAGTCGTTCATACAAGCCTTCAAACTCAGCAAAATCCAACAGTTGTCGCTTGGCCGCTGTATTCGATTTTTTCCATTCGCCGAAAAAAGTTTTTAAGTTACCAACAGTCAGCGCCTGATCAGCGGCCAAACGTTTAAAAGCTTCTGTCAACCCCTGAGCATTACCTGTTTTATCTTGAGCAATGTTACCTGTTTTATCTTGACCGATGCTACCTGTTTTATCTTGATCGGAGTTGCCTTTAATAGATTCTTGTATTCGTTTGATTTGAACTATAAAGCTAGCAAAAATCTTATCATCACCAAACAAGCCCAAAGAGAACCGTATTAACTCATCTGCTACAGCATAATTGCCACTCTTAAGTTCGTTTTGGATCAACTCTTCTAATAACAATACAGGCAAAATGTTAGTGAACCTACCATTGTTTTTGTCTACCTTCTTCAAAGTATCCCATGCAATTTTAAAATCTACACGTTTGCTAAAGAATAGTAAAGAATCTGATAATATATTAGACAACTCACCATCAAGTTGGGCTATCCGCTTATTTCGCGTTTCTTCGAACGATTGCTTAATCTGATAAATAGCAGCAGAGTCCCCATAAACTTTATTCGCTAGATTAATAACCAACAATGCTTCTTCATAATCATCACTTTGTGTTAAGGCCTGCACACGCTTAGCGAAATATTCCTTTAATTCCCTTAGTGCACCTTCCTTTCCAAAATACCTTAGTTGTTTTTCCTGTTCAAATGTCATTATTTCATTGGTCCGCGCCAATATTTTGATATCCTGTTCACTTTTTACCAGTTCAATAAACTCGTTTACGTCATAATATTGTTTAAAGTCCCAACCCACATAGCCTAAGACCAGCGATGCTGCTATTAATCCATATTTTATTTTTTTACTTATCGGTTTTGTCACAATCAAAAACTCATCAGCAAACGAACTGACAGTGGCAATACGATCTTCCCTGTGAAACTCTAAACAGCCTTTTAATGCATTCCATTGCCAACTTGTTAGCTCTTTAATTCTTTTTGCCTTCATGCCTAGCTTTTTAGCTTCATTACTCGGTACCTTTTTTCCATCTATAACAAATGGATGCAATCCAGATAACAACTCATAAACGATGCAACCTAAGGCATAAATGTCATCTTGAGCTTCGGGATCATCCGAATCATTTAGCATTTCAGGGCTGGCATAAGCAGGTGTTAATGCACCAATATCACCAGCATCAAAACTATCCCTTTTGCTCACTTCTGACATTCCACTTTTGGCCGCCCTTGCGATACCAAAATCAAATATTTTTATTTCATCGCCAGACAAACAAATATTTCCTGGTTTAAAGTCACAATGAACAACACCTCGTCGATGTGCATATTGCAATGCACTGGCTATTTCTTGGACATATTTGAAAACGAGTTCAAGAGGAAGTCCATGCGGATTCTTTTTAATCACTGTGTTCAATGTATCTCCATCCATTAATTCCATAACCATGAATACATTATGTTCATCACGATCAAAATCAAACACATTTACAATATGCGGGTGTGCTAAATTCTGTGTTTTACGAGCTTCACGTTGCAATGATGTCAATGAGTCTCTGTGCTCACGAAACTCTTTGTTTAATACTTTAATCGCGACTTCACTTTCAACATCATTGGCATCAACACGCCTTAAGTCTTCTGCTTTAAATACATCCCCCATCCCTCCATGACCAATAAATGCCGTTATTTTGAAACGATCTTTTAATATCGAACCTACCATGATTTTCTTTTCTGAGGACTCCTGCTCAAAATCTCTCATCCAAGTTGTTGAAACAGGAATTATCGTTGATGTTGCTAAGGATTTAGTTTTCGCTTTAATTCTGATTGTCGTATCACCGCTAGATTCTTGACGTTCAGGCATCCCACTAGATTCCAAATCTTCAAAATTAAACTCGTCAATGTTAAACTCCGTCGAGCCAACCGTTTTCAAGGGGGACTCAAACTCCGCCGAGCTAGCCATTTCCAAGGGAAACTCAAACTCTGCCGAACTAACCGTTTCCAAGGGATATTCAAACGATTCCATTGGGTTAATCGTTTGGCACAGTGATTGAAACTCCTCTTTTTTTAACACGCCATTTTCATAAAAAACTTGCAAAAGATCACGACAATGAGCCTTGTTTTGCTCGCTAAATCTGATTACTTCTCCCAAACCTTCTGTTAGTTTTTCAAAGGAAATACGGTGCGATAAAAAATAACCTAAAAGATCTGAAAACTCCTGGTGGTCATTTAAAAATGTTGGTACCGAACGCTGCTGAAGTGGAGAGGGAGATTGATTAAAATATTCATCAATTACTGCAACAAGATCATCAGAGACCTGCTTTGGAATCATTCTCTCATGACTCAAATAATCAAATGCGCTAGAAAAATATTCTGGTTTACCTTGCTGAAACGATAAATCAGCAATCAAACCTCGTTCCAATGCTTTATATCCAATGCCATTGTTTCGAAATTTTCTCAATAATTTAGGCAAAGTTTGCTTGCTAATATCATTAACAACGCTGCAAAGCCGAACATCAGCATCATTTGATAGTGCCTTTTGTTTCACTAACGCTTTCAATTCTGAATTAAATTCTTCGATTTTTTTAGGTTTCTCAATAATAGTCGCCCAAAGGACTCCTTCTAAGGTATTGATATTAATTTTGTTTTCAATATATTGATCCAGCTTTTGTTTAAAACCTATCATGTTGTTATTCTTCTATTCAAAATTAGAGCTTATTCAGAATGTTGAGAAAAGCATTACATTATTATCAATGCTAGAACGATATGCTTATACTTGCCAGTTTTTAACTTCTGACTCACACTTATACTCTCGTCATCATAAATATAAACAACAATATGAAAAATAATTCAAAAACGAAACGCACTGCCCTTTGGTCTTATTTAAATAAACCCGTTGGCACCTCGATTACATTATGGCGCACAACTCACAAATCAGAAATTGAAGAAGGCCTTTTGCCGTCAACTTTTTACGGCCATTTTGTTGAAAAAATATACGAACATCGCTTTGGCAAATCACTCATTCCCATTCTTATTATCACTTTGGCCACTTTTATAAGCGCGGATAACCTTTTCG
>JBLGCB010000254.1:0-9944 GCA_047617105.1 Phenylobacterium sp.
CCCTGACATAACCATATACCGGTGCAAATAGCAGATAACCCGGCTCTGCTTTTTCTGATTGCACCAGTTGAATAATAGGGGTGGCCATCGGTTGGTTAAGCAGCCTAGGGTCGCTCAATACTGATTTTCGTTTCTGGTTGGAATAGACATTAAAACCAATAGCGGCTGCATTGCCCACTTGTGGGCTGATGAATTTAACCACCACTAGTGGATCTTTCTCTTCTAATGGTATGCCTTTGATAAACATCGGTTTGTTGTATAGTTCGCTAAGCTGTTGCTCGAACTCAGTGCCGTGCTGAGATTTGATGATTGGATTCCACGACATGGCTTTGATGGTAGGTTGATTTTGGCTTAACTGGCTGACATAGGTATCGAACTCTTCGAGTCCTAGTTGTGGGTGGTTTTGGACAAAATTGGCCAGTGTTTGAATATGTAGCAAAGAGAGGTTGATTTGATAGTGTAAACGGCTTTCAACCACATTGACTTCACGTTTGACCAAAGTGGCAGCATTGGTATAACTGTTCTGGGAAAAAAACAAGGTGGTTAGGGTCACCGAAGCAAACAATAACCCGGACGCAGACAGAATCATTAGGCGGGTTTTACTGGTTTGTTTGGTTTGGGTTTGTGGTAGAAGCAAACTCAATAATACCGGGGTAACCAACAATACGCCTAATGAATCACCGAGCCACCAATACAGTACATTGCTCCAGTGGTTATCTGGGCTGTAATTATCACTAAAATAACTTAAGGCGTACACCCCGATATTAGGTGAAATTAGATTGACCGCGATGCCGACAATAAAAATAAAGCTGATGGTCTGTCTGTCTGACTGAAACCCTAGTGGCTCGCCAAGCCAATAGCGCAGTAGCGCACTGCCCACGGCGGCCTGTAAAGTCGCACCAAAAGCAATTAGGCTGACTTCTAGGCCTAGTGGTGATAGCAAATCAGAGAATTGAGTGTCTTGCTGGGTAGAAAAATTAAATGCCACAGAAGCGAGGAACACCGCCGGGAAGAATCGCCACCACCATAAATAGCAGCCGACCAGCGCAATGCCAGCGGGTGCCCAGATGGCAACAACCTGAGTTTGATTCGATATCGCGGATAATAATTGGCCAGAGAAATAATAGCCAAAGGCCAGCGCCAGATATAGCGCCCATGACCAACGTTCGGTGAGTGGTTGTTTCATCAAATTTAGAGGTGTCCAGTAAACTTAAGTGACAGTACCATTAGCTTAGCTGATAAATCGTTATAAATCAGCCTTTTCGTTGCTGAAGGAGAGTTAATAATGAATGAAGCAATTGATGTTGAGGCACCGTGTCGCTGGTGCCTTTGATAGGATAAGTGAGTCACTCTATTGGCTTGGTGATTTTATTCAATATGAATGGGTTTGTCAGACCTGAGAGCGTTGTTTGAGTAATTGTGCCCAAAATGCCAGTTCAAAGCCAGCACCAATGACGACCATGGCGAGTAGACCGAATGCACCGCCGATAATATAAAATATCACTGCTGCTATCAGAAGACCCAGAGTGAATAAAGCTCGATAGAACCCTTTCATACATTATTTTCCTTTATTATTGATAAAGCGAATACTTGTCAGCACCACTTGCTAACGTTCTGCCAAAATTAGGTGAATGACTGGTATCCCAGTTAATTTTCACCAAAGGTGTTGGAAAAATAGCATTTTCTTGCGATTAATTCAAATGTTGCTATGTAGCAAATTGTAACGGTCGTTATGCTGACCGCTTTTAAAGGTTTAGTTAGATGTTTTGTTGAGGGCTGGCGAGGCTTAGTATTTATAGCGCTTCAGCTTAGTTTTGGCCAAAATTTTGGCCGAAATTTCTTCTACTGAAAAATGGGTTGAATCAAGATAAGGAATATTGAGCTTTTTATACAGCATTTCGACTTCTTTGAGTTCAATACGACATTGCCTAATGGATGCATAGCGGCTGTTGGCTCGCCGTTCATTACGAATGGTCGACAACCGTTGTGGGGTGATGGTCAGGCCGAACAATTTATCTTGGTTTTCTTTTAACTCTGGCGGTAATTTCAGGTCGTCCATATCTTCTTCAACAAACGGATAGTTGGCCGCTTTGATGCCATATTGTAACGCCAAATATAAACTGGTAGGGGTTTTTCCTGAGCGGGAGACTCCCACCAAAATTACGTCGGCATCGGCCATGTTTTTCATCGTACCACCGTCATCATTGGCCAGCGCAAAGTTCATGGCGTCGATTCGATGGTCATAGCTTTTCTCGTGCATACTGTGGGTTCGGTGCATCGTGGGCACAGGGGCAATACCTAACTCTTCTTCGACGAGACCGGTGAAATGGTTTAAAAAATCGTAAGCCATGGCATCGCTGGCGTCAATAATATCACGGAGGTCACTATCAACAAAGGTATGAAAGACAAGTGGCCGCTCACCGTTATCTGACTTGCTGGCATTGATTTGGGCTTGAACTTTAAGGGCTTTCTCTTTTGTTTCTACAAAAGGAATTGTGGTGTGTTTTAACTTGGTTGGAAATAAAGATAACAAGGCATGACCAAATACCTCGGAGGTGATGGCGGTGCCATCAGATATGTAAAATGCTCTTCTCATGAGAGTTCCTTAGGGGTAGGCGCTAATGCGCAAAAAATCAAGCCAAAACTAAGCTTTTTGTTCAATTAATATTTAGTTGTTGATTATGAATAAGTAACGCCAATTGGTCAAGAATCATCAACAAACTGAAATAAAATCAAATGCTTAGCATTGAGCTATTTTAGTCGGTTGGGTAGTTAATGTTCCTCATCGCTTAAGACGGACAATCGCGGGAGCAATGATATTGGCTTGGTACTGTTCATTTGCCGCTGTGGCGTGTAAACTTGCGCTGATTTTTGCCCGCTAAGCCTTGGCTAAGTAAATTAGCGCTAAGCCTCGGCTAAGTAAATTAGCGCTAAGCCTTGGCTAAATAAATTAGCGCTAAGCCTTGGCTAAATTATCACAGACGGGCAAATATACAACCGTACTACTACATTATTATTTTACTACATCACTTTACATCACGTTAATTACAATTTTGGAGAGCGGACTGTGCAAGAATATGTACTTTGGTATCAAAACCTTGGAATGGGCGACGTCAATCGAGTCGGTGGCAAAAATGCGTCACTAGGTGAAATGATCAGCAACCTGTCAAATGCAGGTGTGCAAGTGCCCGGGGGTTTTGCGACAACCTCCCATGCATTTAACGAGTTTTTGGAGCAAAGTGGCATCAACAACAAAATTTATGCCGTTTTGGATAATTTAGATGTTGATGATATTAGCAAACTGACCCAGGTCGGTGCCGATATCCGTCAGTGGATTATTGATACTCCGTTCCAGCCTGAACTGATTAAAACCATTGAAGCGTCTTATCAGCAATTGCTTGGTGAAAGCAAAGGTGACGTATCTTTTGCGGTGCGTTCATCTGCGACGGCCGAAGATATGCCGGATGCATCATTTGCTGGTCAGCAAGAAACTTTCCTCAACGTGGTGGGCATCGGTTCAGTGATGATCGCCATCAAGCATGTTTACGCTTCTTTATTTAACGACCGTGCGATTTCATATCGCGTACATTCCGGTTATGACCATCGTGGTGTTGCTTTGTCTGCTGGTATTCAGCGTATGGTTCGCAGTGATAAATCTTCCTCTGGTGTAATGTTCAGCATCGACACTGAGTCTGGTTTTGAAGATGTGGTATTTATTACTTCTTCTTATGGTTTGGGTGAAATGGTGGTGCAGGGCGCAGTTAACCCTGATGAATTTTATGTCCACAAGCCGACTCTTGCCGCAGGCCGTCCGTCAGTTGTTAGACGTAACCTTGGCAGCAAAGCCATTCAGATGATTTATTCAGCTGACCAAGAACATGGCAAGCAAGTCGAAGTGATTGATGTTGATCCTGCGCAAAGCAGCTTGTTTTCTCTTACCGATGCCGAAGTGCAAGAACTGGCCAAGCAAGCGGTGATTATCGAAAAGCATTATGGTCGAGCGATGGACATTGAATGGGCCAAAGATGGCGTCGATGAGAAACTTTATATTGTTCAGGCGCGTCCTGAGACTGTGCGTTCTAACGAAGACGCTAAAGTGATGGAGCGTTATCAGTTAGAAAAGCAATCTGATGTAGTGATTGAAGGCCGTGCCATTGGTCATAAAATTGGTGCTGGTACAGTGAAAGTGCTGGCTGGCATCGAAGAAATGGACCTGATCAAAGTCGGTGATGTACTGGTCACCGATATGACAGACCCTGACTGGGAACCTATCATGAAACGGGCGTCTGCGATTGTTACCAATCGTGGGGGACGAACCTGTCACGCGGCGATTATTGCTCGTGAAATGGGCATTCCGGCAGTGGTGGGTTGTGGTAATGCCACAGAAGTGATTAACACGGGTGATGAAGTTACTGTTTCTTGCGCTGAAGGGGATACTGGTTTTATCTATAACGGCGTATTGCCGTTTAAAGTATTAAAATCCAAGGTTGAAGAAATGCCAGCATTGCCCATCAAGGTGATGATGAACGTCGGCAACCCTGATCGTGCATTTGATTTTGCCCGTTTGCCGCACGCTGGTATTGGTCTGGCGCGTTTAGAGTTTATCATCAACCGTATGATTGGTGTTCACCCTAAAGCGTTAATTAACTTTGATACTCAGTCTGATGAGCTTAAACAAGAAATCAGCGAAATGATTGCTGGTTATGCCAGCCCAACTGAATTTTACGTGGCCAAACTGACTGAAGGTATTGCTACCTTGGCAGCCGCGTTCTCGCCAGAGAAAGTGATTGTACGCATGTCAGATTTCAAATCCAACGAATACGCCAACTTGGTGGGTGGACAGCAATACGAGCCAGAGGAAGAAAACCCAATGATTGGTTTTCGTGGCGCATCACGTTATATCTCCGAAGATTTCCGTGATTGTTTTGCGATGGAGTGTGAAGCGCTTAAACGTGTTCGTGATGACATGGGGTTTACCAATGTTGAAGTGATGATTCCATTTGTTCGAACTTTGGAAGAAGCGGCAAAGGTTATTGAGCTGTTGGCAGAACACGGTCTTAAGCGTGGCGAAAACGGCTTACGCGTTATCATGATGTGTGAATTGCCGTCGAACGCATTGTTGGCTGACGAATTCCTTGAATACTTCGATGGTTTCTCTATCGGTTCGAACGATTTAACTCAGTTAACCTTGGGTCTTGACCGTGACTCAGGTTTGATTGCACATTTGTTTGATGAGCGTAATCCGGCGATTAAAAAGCTGTTATCTATGGCGATTCAATCGGCCAAAGCCAAAGGCAAATACGTCGGTATTTGTGGTCAGGGACCTTCTGATCATGAAGACTTCGCTGCTTGGTTGGTCGAAGAAGGTATTGATTCAGTATCATTAAATCCTGATACAGTACTCGAAACTTGGTTGTATTTGGCTGAGCAACACCAGGCCAAATAACATAGCTTGTTATCGTCCAGAAACTCACACCCATGTGAGATTTCTGGAGCAAGCTACGTTCAAGCAAGTGGAACTTCGCTTACTTTTCAAAGAGTTGAAAAGGCGGCACATCCGTGTACCGCATAGCTAGTGCCCTGAAACTGCGTTTCAAGTGGTTCGACATTTCGACGGGCACTAGCTAGCAGTAAGATGGGCACTTTTGGTGCCCATTTTTGTTTATGGCGTAAAATGACAAATAAGAAATATCAATCACTGGAATCATTACGGGGCATCGCCGCTGTTTTGGTGGTACTTTATCATTCAGGTTTTGTCTGGGGTGCAAAAAATCCGTTAATTGCCCAGGGCAGTTTGTTCGTTTATTTCTTTTTTGTGCTGTCAGGGTTTGTGATGGCGTATGCTTATCTTGACAAAATTGGCCAGGGATTCAGTGCAAAAAAATTCTTTTTGCTTAGATTTGGTCGTATCTATCCATTGCATCTATTTATGTTGATGGTGTGGTTAGTGTTTGTGCTGGTCAAGGCAACGGCTTATCACCAGTTTGGCATCGGTAGCAGCGACCCTTTGGTTAAAAATACCGTTACAACCTTTATTTCCCACCTATTACTCACCAACTCCCTGGGCTTTCACGACAGCGCAAACTGGAATTTCCCTGCGTGGAGCATCAGCGTCGAATTTTATACCTGCCTGCTGTTTTTTGCGGTAATCAGCTTATTTAAGTTTGCGGCTAAGCCTATTTTTTCCCTGGTAGTGTCTGTTGTGGCTTTTAGCCTGTTGTTTGCGGTGAATGGCGGGTTGTTGTTTGGCCATTATGACGCGAGCCTGTGGCGCTGTATCGGTGGTTTTTTTCTGGGTGTTTTCACTTATGCGTTGAGCAAAAACCGCCAATTTAGGCTTAACGCTCGGTGGGCAACGGTATTTGAGTTGTTGGCAATTGGGGTTATGTTGATGTTGGTGATCAACAATAAATTGTCTTGGTTTGTGCGGGCCACAGCCTTTATTTCTTTTGCCGTGGTGATCTGGCTTTTTGCGATTCAGAGTAAAGGTTTGATCAGTCAATTGCTGTTGCGTAAACCGATGTTGTATATCGGTTCTTTATCCTATTCTATCTATATGGTTCATGCGATTGTTTTTGCGGTGTTTGGCATCGTCTGGCAGTACATCCTGAAATTGCCCGTCACCATCGTCGAACGCGTTGGCCACATTGTTAAGGTATATGATACTCCGTATGCGCATGTTATTAATCTACTGGCCTTGCTGCTGGTGACGGGGATTTCTGTGTTGACTTACCGCTGGATTGAAATGCCTTGGCGTGATCGGTTTAGGGTGATGGCTCGGGGGGGAAGGGCTTGACTAGTTAACCATTGCGATTTTAATCATGTTGTTATATCATTTTAATGCGCATAAAAGTGTTGGTTTTATACATTTTTACGCGCATAAAAGTGCTATTTTACTACACTTTTACGCGCATAAAAGTGTGGTTTGGCCACTTTTTACCATAAGTGATTGGCAAAAAATGAGTGATAAATGAAAAGATTACTGATAAACAAGTTACTCGACTGGAAAAAT
This sequence comes from Phenylobacterium sp., assembly GCA_047617105.1. Classification (GTDB taxonomy): domain Bacteria; phylum Pseudomonadota; class Gammaproteobacteria; order Enterobacterales; family Alteromonadaceae; genus JABSOG01. Next base: position 7,013 of record JBLGCB010000254.1, read on the forward strand.
GCGAAGGCCAGAAAGCCGATTATGCTTGATGGGGCAAGGCAAACAGGCAAGTCTTATTTGTTGGATGTATTGTTTGGTCAGCATTTTAAGCAAGTGATTCGGTTGGATTTTCTTGAGCAACCCGCGCTTAAAGATATATTTGGCGATTCACTAAAACCAGCCGATATTTTGATGAATATTGAACTTGAGTTTAATGTATCGGTGGATAAAGACAATACTCTGATTATTTTTGATGAAATTGGCGAATGTCAGGACGCTGTTAACTCGTTAAAATTCTTTGCCGAGCAGTACCCTGAATTATTTATTTGTGCATCCGGTTCAAATATTGGTTTACTGGCTTCATTCCCGGTGGGTAAAGTCACTTTGTTAAACCTCTATCCCATGACGTTTGAAGAGTTTGTTTGGGCATCCGAGCAAGCGCCATTAATTAAAGCGTTTGAGCAAATGAATCTTGGTAAAGTCGCTCACGAAAAGCTGTTCAGTTTATTGATTGATTATTACTTTGTTGGTGGTATGCCAGAAGCGGTCAAGTGTTGGTACAATAATGTCGATAGCTTGGGCATTCTGGTGCAGACAGAAGAAGTAAAACAAATTCATGCATCATTGCTGGCGGGTTATCAAAGAGATTTTGGTAAGTATTCAGATAAAATATCCGCAGGGCATATTCAGGCCATTTTCAATAACATTCCGCTGCAATTATCGCGTAACCTCGATGACTCAGTAAAGCGATTTAAGTTTAAAGACATCATTGAGAAAAAACGTCGTTATCAGGAATTATCCGGACCGATCACCTGGCTTGAACAGTGCCGACTGTTATCAAAATGTCATCCAATAGATTGTGAACCGACATCACCTTTGCCACCGTTGTCCAAAGACAATATCTTTAAGCTGTTTTTCTTTGATATTGGTTTGCTGGGCCATATGCTTGGTCTTAGTTACAAGGAGCATAAAGATCAGCGTTTTAATTACAAAGGTTATATTGCTGAAAATTTTGTCCAAAACGAATTGATTGCTTATTCTGGTTATTCAAGCGGTAGTCCTAGTTATTCGTGGGAATATGCACGTTCTGAAATTGAGTTTTTATATAAAGCAGAAGATGGCAGTATTATTCCTGTTGAAGTAAAAAGTGGCAAACGAACCCGGGCCAAATCGCTGCAAACCTATGTCAATCGATATCAACCCAAAACGACATTAAAACTGATTGGTTCAACAGGTTCGCTAGATGATCCTAAAGCTTTGGTATTGCCATTATATTATGCATCGAAAATACAGCAGCTGGATCTTTAGGTTGCTAGATTTAGTATAGCCGATTGGATCAAAACATGGCTTGTTCATGTAATTATTGATACCTATTAATCATTCAAAGGAACCTTATGGCCATCAGTATCATTTGTACTGGCAGAGACTTGCAGCCCTGGATTGCGGCATTAAAGGCTTGTGATGCCGATTTGGATGTTCGTGTGTGGCCAGACGATGGTGACCGATGTGAAGTTGAGTTTGCATTGTGCTGGAAACACCCACCGGGAGCATTGTTAAACTATCCCAATTTGCGTTGTATTTCATCGATGGGGGCGGGCATCGATCACCTGTTTAATGACCCTGATTTACCGCAACATTTGCCTGTTGTACGGCTGGTCGACCCGCAATTGGCGCAGTCGATGTTTGATTATGTTTGTGCTGCGGTGATGGGCTATTTTCGTGATTTTGATGTTTACCGGGCGCAACAGCAGCGCACAGAGTGGTTGGTGCAGGTTGCCAAATCAACTTCTGACACTACCATCGGCATTATGGGGCTTGGCAAACTTGGTGGTTATGTTGCTGAGCAATTTTGTGCCATGGGGTTTAATGTTGTTGGCTGGTCACGTTCGGCAAAATCACTGGATGGCGTGACCACGTATGCGGGCGATCAGCAGTTGGATGTGTTTTTAAGTCAAAGTGACATTCTGATTTGTTTGTTACCATTGACCCCGCAAACACAGGACATTTTAAACCTTGAGTTATTTCGAAAATTACCCAAAGGCGCTTCTTTGGTCAATGTTGCCAGAGGCGAGCATTTGGTTGAACAAGATTTGATCAAGGCATTGGATATAGGTTATCTGCGTGGTGCTTGTTTGGACGTATTTAGACAAGAACCCCTGCCGCTAGAACATCCATTTTGGCAGCGTCAGGACATTATCATCACGCCCCATTGTTCAAGCATTACCCATCCAGCTTCGGTGGCCCCGCAAATTGTTGAAAATTATCGTTTATTGAAAAATAATCAGCCTTTGCTGAATCAAGTGGTGATGCAGCGAGGTTATTGAAATTTGTAGTTGTATTGGAGGTAGCCGCTAATGATTTGTAGATTGATATAAAATATCCAGTGCATCAAGACCACTGCTGGTGAATTCGTTTAACTGCTGATAAATGGCATTTTTGATGACCGTTTTAATGATTTCTGCCTCTATATTCAGATAATCATGGACTAGGGCATTTCTCATTCCTATTATTTCTCGCCATTGAACTTTTTCAACCGATTCGATCCCTTGTTGTGATAATCGCTCAAACGCGCCATAGGCATCCGCTGGTGCTGTTTTGCTAATAGCATAACTCCATTGTTTTGCGATACCAATGCAGGCCTCTATTAAAATCTGTAAAGTTCGTTCGGCCGCTCGATATTCATATTGACTAAGTGAGCGTTTTTTGGTGATTTCAGTCAATCCTTCCAGTTCGACTTTGATACCCGCAAGGTGTTCACGCATCGAATAAACATAGGCATTATCCATGTCTGTTACTCCGCTGTTGTTTTAGTAAGGTCAAATTTTTTATAATGGTAGAGGTAGTCTATTTCCCAAAATGACATAATTCGTTGTTGTTCTCGAAGTAAACGGGATGTGTTGTTACAGTAAAGTACCTTAGCAGCATTGATAACACTCATACATATTGGTATTGG
>JBLGCB010000255.1:0-9861 GCA_047617105.1 Phenylobacterium sp.
CACAAATAGGGGTGAAAATGAAAATAACAGGTTCAGTCAATAGAGAGTCCCCTTGGTTTGATGCGCCAACGTATAGTAACTACTCTAGCTATGTAGCTTGGCAGTTTTATTCAAAAGGTATTGTGCCGCTGGCTGTTCACGGGACTCATAGAGCAAAACTGCAATTGACGGGAGCGAATGTTGGCATAACCCCTACAAGCGCACGCTGTATTTAGCACTTGAATAATAAAACCTCGCCCAATCGGGCGGGGATTGCTGTGTATATTTCTAATGCTCTTCGGTCACCATCTTTGATCAATTAGAATTTATCATACAAAAGAAGTCATCATGACCACGCCGCCAAACTAAAGATTGCTCGCTTTGGGCGAGATGCGACCAAAAGCAGAAAGTAATCCTAAAAAAGAGATTCCCCCTTTACTGCATTACGCCGGGTCGCTCAACCTGCAATTTTTTTACAGGTTTCAGTACTCCATTATTCTGTAGATAACTTCATAACGATATTGGTGAAAGTAACTCAGTAACGAAGAACAAGATTATGCTTTATGAACGAGTGAGCTTGCTGTTTACACCAAAGTAGACCTTCAAGTGCCTCTGGATAATTCAATGGCTCACCTCGCCAACTGGAAACTCCAGTTTGACTATTAATATTGGGCCATAGCACTGCTAAAAAGTCTTTGCTTGTTGTCACTGGTAGTGCGGGGTTCGGTTCAATGATTCTACCTGCGGCTGTTTCAAATGCCCACTTTTGGCCATTGTTCTCATGAGTTTGTTGTTGAACTGTTATGGTGTAATTACCCTTGTGTAGTTGAGCATGGTGAAAACGACAATCAATTCTTATACGTATGAAACATCCCTGTGGTGTGTCCTGTCGCCATCCATGGCTCCACTTCGAAGGTACATAAGCTCCAAGCATTCGCTTATGTACCTTCTCACCCAATGTTTGATATGATGAAAATCCACATATTTACTGGCACAACAGCCAGGGAAGCGACAAGTCTCATCTCGCAAATCCAAAGCTCGTTTTAATGCGGTACCTACCGTTCTGGTTTTTCTGCCAACATTTAAAACATTACCGTATTTATCCTCTAACACCGTATACAAACTGGCATCACTGCTGAAGCGTTTGGCATTTTCCATGGAGATCCACTGATAATCCATGTTCGCCGGGGTGAGGTAATGGCAGTTTTCACCGTGCTCGTGTTCAAGTTCTTGTTTATGAGCAGCTTCTAAAGTATCAACGCTTAAATGTAATACCACCTGACAACGTTCATGACCAGCCAATGCCTGAACACCGCCATTTTCATCATCAACAGTTGCTGTAGCAATGTAGTGTTCCGCTAGAGAAGTAAGCGCGTCCCCACGTTTTTTACTGTAACTGGCTTTTTCAACCACAGGCACTTCCTCGGAAGCATTCTGTCCCCGTTCAGGCGCTTCCGCGGAAGCATTTTGCTCCTTTTCAGACACTTGTTCTGAATGATTTTTATCCTGCTGCCTCATAATTTCTTCAATGGCTTTAATCAGCAAACCACCTTCAAGCTGGGGTAATTTTGCGTGCAGCACCCACATGCCCTCATCATCCTGGTAATAGTTTAACTTTCGTTGTTGATATTCATCACCTTGTTCTACAGGGTTTTGATTTTCATCTACCAGTTGATATCTACGAACCAACTTTTCTATATGACTGGCAGTGCCACCCATAGCAACGCTTAATAAAATGTCTTCGTTGTCATCTGTCGCCACTCTGGTCATCGCGCGTACTTTAGAATAACTGAGTTTACCGCTTTCAAACTCTTTATTGATGTTGGGCAGTTTTTCAAGGCAATGGGCAACTCTTAGTTTTTCGCGAGCCGTGGTAGCTGTCATGCCGCAATTCAAGCTTAACCAGTGTGAGCAAGAAGAGATATAGACGTTTTGGAATAATAGTGGCTGAGGGTATCATGAGGGGGAATTTACAAATCAAACATATCCAACCCCATATCCTGCACACTTTCTTTAGGCTGGACTTTCACCTTTTCAACTGGGGTTTCGGCTTGGCTTTCTATCACCGCCACCGGGATGGGTTGTTGCTGTTTGTGTTGCGCCGTTTTGCGTCGTTTAGCGCGCTTTTTACATAAGGCGAGAATTTTACCTTTCTCTTCTGCGCTAAAGTTATTCCAGTTAAAACGCTCATCTCTGCTGCGAAAGCAACCCAAACAGTATCCGCGTTTGTTTGACTCACAAACGTTGATGCAGGGGTTTTCAATCGAGAGCAGTTCGAGCTGTTGCATGGTCACCTGCCATTATGGGTCATCATGCCCAGTTTAGTCATATTTGGTGATTTTCTCAACTGTGTCTTTGTCAGTAGCGATGACCTTATATTGTTTCGATAGTATTAATATCCCAATCGAATTTACTTGCGCAATGGAATCAGGTATAAATGGGTCACTTTTGCTTTTCTTGCTTTGGAGATAAATGACTTCACCACAACCACCAACCCAGACTCAATCATCATCATTAGATTTTTCACTCAAACAATTCTTTCAACATGATTCCGCCGGCGGCATTCTGCTGGTGGTGGTATCCGTTGCTGCACTCATCTTAGCCAATAGCCCCCTAGCGTATATGTACGATGGGTTTTTGGCCACACCACTGCAAGTGCGGGTCGGTAGCCTCGATATCGCCAAACCACTGATTTTGTGGATTAACGATGGTTTGATGGCGATTTTCTTCTTTTTGATTGGCCTTGAAATTAAACGCGAAGTGCTCACTGGACATCTGTCTTCAATTTCTCAGGTGGTGTTGCCGGGCATTGCTGCCGTTGCGGGTATCGCGGTGCCAGCAGCGATTTATGCCTATTTGAATTTTGATGATCCGGTGGCCATTAAAGGCTGGGCTATTCCGTCAGCGACCGACATTGCTTTTGCGCTTGGCGTATTCAGTGTTTTCGGTAGTCGAATTCCTATCTCATTAAAGTTGTTTTTACTCTCGGTGGCGATTTTTGATGATTTGGGTGCGATTGTGATTATCGCGTTGTTTTATTCCAGCGATTTGTCGACACTTTCTTTGGTTGTCGCGTTGGTGGGTTTGGCGGTGTTATTTATTCTTAACCGAATGTCGGTTAAACGTCAGGCCGCTTATATTATTGTTAGTGTGATTGTGTGGATAGCGGTACTTAAATCTGGCGTTCACGCCACCTTGGCGGGTTTTGCCGTGGCCTTGTTTATTCCGCTGAAGCTAGAAAACGAAGATGGTCATCCGATGGCTCCACACCTTGAACATGCGTTGCACCCATGGGTAACGTTTGCCATTTTGCCGTTGTTTGCTTTCGCCAATGCTGGGGTGAGTTTAGGTGGCGTGTCGATGGATGCATTGTTAAATCCTATTCCGATGGGCATTATGTTAGGTCTGTTTGTTGGTAAACAACTGGGCATTTTTGGTGCTTGTTGGTTGGCGATTAAGCTGGGCGTGGCCAAATTGCCAGCTGGGGCGACATGGTTGCAGTTTTATGCAGTATCGGTGTTGTGTGGTATTGGTTTTACCATGAGTTTGTTTATCGGCTCGTTGGCCTTTGAGACTCAGGATGCCAGTTATATGGTCGATGTTAAACTTGGGGTGTTGGTGGCTTCGCTGTTTTCTGCGTTGTTGGGTTCGTTCTTGTTGAACAAGGCACAGCCGTTGGAAAAAGCGCAAGAGGATGAGTAAATAGTTTATAGGAGGTCTCGGTTAACCGAGACCTTCACCGCATTATTTTACTATCATCTCCCCCGACTCCAATTCAACCGCCAACTGGGTGATCGCCCCGCGCCAAAGGTGAACCTGTTGCGCAGGTAAGACTTCGATATCTGCCCATTCGGTGGGGATCTCACCTTTAATTCGTTTCATCAATTGCATTGCCCGCGGTTCGGTTCTGGCGGTTTTAATCAGCCAGTTGATCCATTGGCGGTCGATAATCCCTTCGGTGATGTCCAGCAAAGCGGCATTAATATCAGGGGTGACCGCACAAGCCTGTAATGCTGGATAGATCATCTGAAAATCTGCTTCACGACCATCCAGTGGGTCATAAGGTGCGCCCGTCGGCATTCGGCCATGCCATTGGATATAGCCCTGGGCCTGAGTTTTCCACAGATAAAACCCCGCCGCCAATCGCATCCGTGGCATGTTGTATAACCAAGTACTTTTTCCCTGAACCTGCAATCGTCTAATGCTATCTTTGCTAACACCATAACCATAGTTGATCACTGCGGTGTCTATCATTGGCACCAACTGCTCGTTTTGTGGTTTGTTTAACTGACCCAAGAACGTCGCCCCAGGCATCGCATTTTGCAATTGGGCAATGTTTTGTGAAAATTCACTCAGCTTGGAGTCATTTAATAACGGCACCTCATCGGCGATTGAGAACTTGGGCATCGCTAGGTCCTTAGCTTCGAGCTTCTGACTCAGTGCCGCCAAGTGGCGATGGGCTACCGCTGGCTGACCTTCATAAAACTGGGCAAAACGCTTCACCGTGGTGTAGTCGACGGCTGGGGTATCAAAATGACGATAATATTCTTTGAGGTCGGTGACATAATCTTTAAGCGAAGTGTGTAATGCACTACTGTTGAGGACCGTATTGGCACTTAGCGGGGTCGGGGTCGACAACGGCGGCGATAAGGCGGTTAAGCCCAATTTCTTGAGGTAGCGATAATCACATTGCAAGGTACGGTTGGCGTTGTGGCTGAGACTGTCAAACCATAACCAGTGCGGGGCTTTGTCATGATAGATACCGATTGATTGGCGCACCGAGGGCAAGGTGAGGTCAAGCACTTTGAGGGTGAAGTTACTGTTGGCCACAGTGGCTTTGTCATTCCATAAAGTGAGTGTGCCTTCTATGGTTTGGCCTTTAAGTTTTTCGGGGATTGACACCACTAGGTTAATTCGTCGTGATAGTTCAGGGTTAAGACGTATCTGTTTACCCGGATATACCGCTTGCAATTCATCGGCACTGAGCAACAATAACGTCGATGACGCTTCTCGTTGATAACGCCAAATGCCTTGGCGGATTTCAACCGGTAAATTGATGATCTTATCAGCTGAGTCGAGCAATCTCAGCCGCAATTGTAGGTCATTTAAGGGCTGGTTTGTGCTGACGGCAAAATCTAATACAGCGGTGCTGTTTGCACTGACGACAATGGCGCCTTTTTGCTCCTTTTTGGCGGCTTGAGGTGTTGTTGAAGGCATTGTTGTCATATCTGGTTGCCAATGACGGTCAAAATAAACGGGGCTAATTTGCACTATTGGTTCGCTGTCTGTGGTTTGCTGGCTAGATGCGGTATTGGTCATTGCTTCATTCACCACTTGCCATTTTTGTTCGAAACGCTCTTTGATCGACTGATGTAATAACTCGCTGTCGCTGCCCTGTAATGCGGTTGGGGTAATAAAAACCCCCGCAAGGTAGTTATCGTGAAGGGTGGCGCCTTCAAAGCGTAAATGTAGTTGACCATCGGTAACCTCGGCGGTGGTGGTTACCCGTTGTTGTGGTTTATCACCAAACAGTTGCCATGGCGTGCCATCAAGGTGGGCTTCTTGGTATTGTCCGGCCAAATAATCATCTTTGAGCCATTGCACTGGGCTGATATCGCGTTGCCATGCGGTTTTGTTTTGCACCAAAATATGCTGGTTTTGTTGTCTGGGCAGATTTTCCCACTCACCTTGAATGGCAAACCATAAGGTCACTTGATAGCTGCCGTTCGCGACGGGTAAGTCGAGGCTGCTGATGCCTTGAATACCATCGGTGGTGAGCGCATTACCTGAGACATGGGTTCTGGCAGACAAATACTGACCTTGCAGGCCGTTAAAACCTGGGGTGATTTGGGTCATTCCTCGTAATACCGGACTGTTGGCTGAACCCAAGTCAAAACCTTTAGACGCAGCGCTGAAAGTGGCTACGCGGGAAATTTCGACCCGATCCACGCTGACGTTTTTTGCCTCACTGTCGGTGAACAAAACCAGTTGCTTCCATTTTTGCCAATCGAACACTCGTGAATCTTCGGTTTTTAAGCCGAATAATGGCAGGTGAATGGCAAATGGTCCCGGGGTGATGACCCGCTCGATGTTTAATCGTGAACGATAACCAATAGAAAGGTGATCATCAAAGCGCAAAACCACAATTCGGGGTTCGCTATCATGATTAACACCTTTAATCACAAACTCACTTTGTGCATCGATGACATAGGGGCTATCGATGCTGTGTTCATGTGGTAACCAGACTTGTTCATCGATAAGCAACGAGGTGTCACCCGAGGCGTAACTCGTTTGGTTATAGCCACATAATAGGGTGATCAGCAGCCACAGTGTGGTGGTTAAATGTTTCATGGTTAATCTTCCATCGTTGTCGCTGTTAATGGACGTTGGCAGTGATCGGTTGCGGTTGCACTTGCGTTTGCGCCACCAACAAGTTGTTAATCCTGCCAGCAACGGCCTGCCAGCTTTCACTGGCCACTTTGAGTTGTCTTAAATCGGCGAACTCATTGCTTTCACCTAATGACTCGCGCAGGGCTCGGGCAAAACCGTCAGCACCGTCTACGATATGAATAAACTCGCTGTAATTATGTACCTGAGGAAAGTCAACGCTGATAATCGGCCGACCTGTGGCCAAATACTCTCGAAGTTTCAAGGGGTTACAAGCCATGATTTGCTCGTTTAATATAAACGGCAGCAACGAGGCTTGCCAGTGTTGTGAATATGCGGGTAATTGTTCATGGGGCCTTTCACCGAGAAAAAACACATTGCTCAGCGCTTGGAGCTTTGATACATCGACTTTGGCGACGCCGATAAAAACAAAATTCCAGTCTGGCATTTGGCGGGCGAGTTGGGTCAGTAAATCAAGGTCAATCCAAGGGGCGATGCTGCCATAAAATCCGGCAATCGGTTTGCCTGTGGGTAGGTCAATGGCTCGGGCACTCTTTTGATAAAACAAGCGGGTATCGACACCATGAGGTATTAGATGGGTTTTATGCTCAGGAAATTTACTGACCAAACCTGGGCTGGTGGCCACGATAACATCGGCCTGTTGCGCCAGTTCACGCTCAAGCATCGAAATCGCTTGATGATCAACCCCATCTAACGCAGAAAAATCATCGCAACAATAATAAATCACCACCGCATTGGCCAAATCTGTTTTGGCCAAATAGTGCAAGGCATCAACCGCATTGGGCAGGCTGATCCAGATGATGCTCGGCTGACCGGCACTCGCAGGTTGGCTATGGCGACGCAATAATTTGGCCAGTAACAGGCGGTTAATTCGTCGCGCTAAACCATTGCCAGGAAAAGGGATGTATTGCGGTTCAACCACCGAAAAATTGTGCTCATCGTTGATGGCGTTTGGGTTGGCAGCAATAGCACTGATCAAGGGTGGCTGTTTTTTATTCAATAATTGTTTGGCGATACGAGCGGCTTTATTGCAGACCCGTTTCAAATCATGCCAGCTCGCTTTGGGGCTGCGCAAACCTAGGGAGTTGATCCAAGTGATACGGTAATCCGGGCGCAACTGTTTAATAATATGTTGTGTACTGGTAGGTAATGCGCCCCAGTCTTCGCCAAATACAATAAGTTGCGGTTTCAATGGATAGTCCTCTTGGAGATTGATTGTGCCACGATTGCTCCATAGAATGCACGGTTTGCTCCAACCTGCCAAAAATGGTCAAACTAATTTTAATTCTCGTTACAAATCAATTGTTTAATGATAAATAATGCTTTATAAAAAAAGCCAAAATATCCCCGATTGCAAATTGCAATCTGGTTTATCGTTTGTTGCTTGCAAATTGCGATTGTTCCTTAAAAAGTTCTATAGTTTACTTTGCAATTTAAATTAAATCGTTATAAATCAATACTATAAAAATAAAAAGACAGTTTGGTATGATCCTTGCTTTATTCTGCTCAGAGTACATTCGATAACAATAAAAGTGTGGACAATTAAGCAACGATAACAACACCATATTTAACTTGAATTTTAAGGAAACAGTTTATGTCTATTATGCAAACCATTTCAAACGACCAACTAAAGATCACTATCAGAGGACGATTTGATGCCAGATTTATTCAGGCAGAACGTGAAACTTTAGACAAGCTCGCAGGCAGAGTTAGAGGCACTATTTTATTTGACTTGTCATCAGCCGATTTTATCGATTCTTCAGGCATTGGTTTTTTGGTTTATATCTATAAGCGCATTAAACCTCAAAATCGTTCTATGGCCATTATTGGTTTAAACGGTCAACCTAAGAGCACTGTTGAAATGCTCAATATTCATCGATTGATCAACTGTTTCGATAATGAGATTGCATTCAATCAACAACCAGCGCCTAAAGTGCCGGGTTCACGCCGTGCAGCACTAAAGAAGATGGCTAAAAGTCGTATTTTCATCAAACGTAAAGAAGTCGCTAATAGCTAAACTGATGATGATAAACACAAGGGGGCACTTAATGTTTAGAAGGGGATTGGCTTATGCCGCATTGTTACTAAGTTTATTTAGTGCTGTGTTCGCCGGATTTGTTTATGCTGATGAAGCGACTCAAATTGCTGCACCTTCAACACCTTCAACACCTACGACAGCGACTTTAACGACAACAACGACAATACCAGCGGCAGTGACCACCGCAACCCAAGCGACAACACCGACAACACCGACAACAACACCGACAACGACACCGACGACAGCGACGAAAGCAGTAACCCCAAGTCAACCGACTTTGCGTCCCGGCGATTCCATTTTCCTGTCGCTGCCCGGTGAGAAAATGCTTAATATTACGGTGCAAATTCAGCGTAATGGCCAAGTTTTATTGCCCGAAGTGGGCGAAGTTATGCTTAAGGGTCTCACCCTCGAACAGGCCAGCGATGCTATCAAAACTTTGTTGTCAGAGGTATTGCACGATTTAAGCCCGTTTGAACTGGTACTTAAGCAAAGACGATTGATTATCAGCGTGCACGGTTATGTCAAAAAACCTGGCACTATAGATTTACCAGAAAATGCCACTATTCAAGAAGCCATTACTGAGGCTCAGGGGCTGATACCCGGTGCTCAGTTAGATAAGATTCAGGTTCGTCGTGGTAAAACGGTTTATACATTTAATTATAAGTATTACCTTGATTCTGGGGATGCTTCAAAATTACCAATACTACAACCTTTAGATACCATTTTTGTGCCAGCCTCACCGCTGATGGGCAATGTGCAAGTTGACTTTGACGCGACAAAGCTGGCGGCTGGTGGCGATGCTTCCGATAGCCAAAAAGCCATTAAAGTGTTTGGTGAAGTGAAAAATCCCGGTTCTTTTTCGTATCAAGAAGACAGTAGTATTGTCGATTTAATTATGCGCACCGGTGGGGTCACCCGTTTTGCCAACGTTAGTAAAATTAGAGTGTTGAGCAAAGGCGCACCGATTTTGTTTAATCTTAAGCGTTATCTTGATACTGGCGATAAAACCTTGCTAGTGAAGGTATCTCCTGGCGATACCATTTTTGTTCCTAACGAGGCCGAGGAATCTACTACCGCGAAAACGGCGATACTGGTGATGGGCGAAGTGAATAAACCCGGTCGTCATGATTTTAAAGCAGAAATGAATTTACTGGATTTGCTTACGCTCGCTGGCGGGCCTAAAGAGCGAGCCAATATTAGCCAGATTAAAGTGTTATCTCGTGATGAGCAGGGCAATGTCAAAAGTAGTTTTTTCGATATGGCCAAATTTATTGAGCAAGGTGGCGCTTTGACCGATATCCCGGTGTTGCAGGCCAAAGATACCGTGATTGTGCCGGTCATGCCTGCCGATAGTGAAAAAACCAAATGGCTGCAACAGTCTTCAGAACAATCTATTTATGTGATGGGTGAGGTGGTGAAACCCGGTCGTGTTTTTT
>JBLGCB010000256.1:0-9843 GCA_047617105.1 Phenylobacterium sp.
TTTTGGCGATGGCATTTGAGCCGCCGCTGAAACGATGAATTTTATGGCCAGAAGGGGTGTGGTGATTACTGAAGCTTATGCCATCTGTAGACCATAAGATCTGATCTTCAGTGGCAATATACACTTTGCCGCTCTCGTAGTTATCGATAAATAGTCCTTTGATGCCACCACCATTGTAGACAAAACGCCAATGATCACCTTCATCCGTTGAACGCCATAGGCCAAGGTTGGTCATGGCATAGATGGTGCCGATGTTGACCGTGTCAGAATACCAACCGACAATACGTTCATCGTTAAGGTGCTCACCATCATCACTGTACACCAGCGCAAAACTGGCGGGCGCGGCGAAGGTTTGTCCGGCGTTAATCGAACGCACCGGGTTTAAGCCTTGTGGCGCATGAAGGATAGTTTTTGCTCCAGCAAAACCAAATCCTGTCGCATAACCGAGGTTATAGTGGAAAGTGGTTTGGGTATGTCTGATCGGTGACCAGTTAACGCCTTTGTTGAGCGAGCGGAACGCGGTACCTATATCAGTACCTACAAAACGCATGTCTTGGTCAAATGGGTTAATCGAATAACCCGCCATGGCACCGCCACCACCTATGCCCCAGCTCTTGAAGCCCTGTAATTCGCCATCGGCGTCGTTTAAGGTAAAGCTAGGGGTGACCTGCAATCCCAATGCGGCCAAGTCTGAGCCACTGCTATTAATCCCCAGTACTGTTGAACCGTCAGTGTCCAGACGATGTTGGTTATCATAAAAATGGTGCTGATTTTGCGGGTTTAGTTGTGGATAACCTATGGGGGAAGTGGCGGCTTGCACACTCAGGCAAACCAGCGACAAACTGGTCAGTGATAATCGTTTTTTAAACATAGTTAACTTCTCGTTATCGTAAGTTGTTGTAAGGTTTTGTAAATAGCGGTTATTTCTCTTGCTTCCATAGGTACGATTATATCGGTGGTGATAGCCCAGCTCGGTTTGGTTGAACCAAAATCAATGCGCAATTTTCGCTAGGCAGCCAGGTACAAAGCATATTCCGTACCAAACTTGAGAAATTAAAATTGTCCCCTAATATCAATAGGTTAGAGTGGTCAATTAATCATCAAAGGATCTTTTGAGGTATTATTGGGCTTGGCAGGGTTATTAGGTCATGTCGAGTGGTATGGCCAGTGGCGGTCGTTGCAGATTGCAAATAGATAAAACGAGTGTGGTATTTTGCAAGTTTTTCTAGACTTATGGTTAGAATTGTTTACCCTTCTTAATAACTTCAATAATGGATAGTGATGATGCCAGCAATCTTTAAAAAAGGGTTTAACACCAAAGCGATGATTTTTTTCGCATTTGTTGTTTTTACCGGATGCAGTACCAGTGTAAACAAAGGACTGACAGGGCCGGAACAAGCAGCAGTAAAATACTTTAATGCATTTTTGGCAGCAGATAGCGAAAAGTTAAAACAACACTCCACCAAAAAACATTATCAACAAAAGTTTGCAAAAACGCCAACTGAGCAAGCATTCAAGCCTAACCTGTTAACGCTGTTGTCATTGGCAAAAGACGACACTTACACCAAAAAATTACAGTATCTGGATGACAATACCGCCACGTTGGATATTGAACTTTTTAAACAAGCGAAAATGGGTTGGCAATTGACCTTAATCAAAAACGACAATGATTGGCAAGTTGACGATGTTAAACCCACCGTTGACTCGCGCTACCAAGCACTTTATGTCAGCATAGAAAAAACCGGGTTAAGCACCGATAAATCCTCCTTACGGCCTGAGGATACCGCAATATTGGTGACTAACAATACTGAACACAATGTCAGTTGTCGTTTGTTTACCTTGTTGGCTGGAAAGAAGTTGGATGGGCAGAAGTTGGATGGGCAGAATAAGCAGCAAATTAGATTGGGGTTTCGCGCGTCCGCTAAAGACACTGAACAATTGATCATACCTAAAGGATTGGACAGCAGTGATTATCACTTAACCTGTCAATCACAAGGCAGTTATGATCAATCTGTCAATTTTAGCGTGAGGTAAAAGCACGCTGAATAGCTACAAACACCAATTATTAATAAATGGTCTTTTTCATATGCTCTGGGTAATTCTTATCATAGCTTGCGTGTTCAAGTTGTTCTAATGAGGTTATTTTGTCCAAATGGCCCCTTGGATGGAAAGTGTAGGCGAATGATTGGTTAAGCGTCTCGCTTTATGACCGTTCCCGTTGAGCCTGTAGCTTAAGGATAACAGCCAATTCAAGTTCAGTAATGCGTGCGACAAATTGTGGGTCAGATCCTTCTTTGAGCAAGTTAATCGCTGTTTTTTCTTGACCTTCTTCCCGGCCTTCTTCCCGGCCTTTTTTCAGGCCTTTTTCCAGACCTTTCACCTCTCCTATAGCTTGGAATTCTTCTGCTGCTGTCATGATTTCACCTCGCACTTGTTCAGGTAATTGTTGAACGTCTTTCATAAATTGCTCACGATCGGCAATCTTGCCAACACTGAGCATATAGTTTGTTAACAGTGTTCTAATGGAGTTTACCGCTCAACAGCCCCAAACCCCAATGACTCGACCTTGATAATCTAACTGTTGTTGCCACATTTTATCATCCCATGAGATTTTTCGATCGCGATTAAAGATTACTAGGTGGGCTTCTGAGGCACCGATTTTATCGGCGTAATCTGCGGTTTGTTCAAGTCCTTTGGTGATCGTGGTGTCCAGTGCATCACGCAAGATTTTAAGTTCAATCACAATACGTTGCACATCACCATAAAAGCCCTTATCGGTGGTTGGCCACTCAATAATCAAGTCGGTTCGCTTGCGCCCCAGTGCATACTCTCGGTGTAAACGGCCGACGATATTAAGGTCGTCTGCCGAAATTTCAGGCTGTAGTGTTTTAAACATCCCTGTGGCCCAATAATGTTAATATTAACATAAGCGGGCAACCAGGCCTTTATCCAATCGATGCTCCTAGATTAAAAATAATGTGGACGAATGATTGTTTAATTCTTTCGCTTTATGACCGTTCCCGTTGAGCCTGTAGCTTAAGGATAACAGCCAATTCAAGTTCAGTAATGCGGGCGACAAATTGTGGGTCAGATCCTTCTTTGAGCAAGTTAATCGCTGTTTTTTCTTGACCTTCTTCCCGGCCTTCTTCTCGGCCTTCTTCCCTGCCTTTTATCAGGCCTTTTTTCAGGCCTTTTTCCAGACCTCTCACCTCTCCTATGGCTTGGAATTCTTCTGCTGCTGTCATGATTTCACCTCGCACTTGTTCGGGTAATTGTTCAACGTCTTTCATAAATTGCTCACGATCGGCAATCTTGCCAACACTGAGCATATAGTTTGTTAACAGTGTTCTAATGGAGTTTACCGCTAAATCGTGGCTCAAGTCCATTGAAATGAGCTTTTTCATTAGCCGTAAAACATGAGGGGCGATGTCCTGGACCCGGCTATATTTGAGGGCTGCGGTTACGGTTCCAATGAGCTGTTGGCGTTCTAATTCATCATCCGTTATCTGGTTTACATCAATGAGGTTAACGTCGTTTTCAAACATCTTGTTCATAATGCCTAAGGGATCGTTAAAACAATTTAATAGGTTCATTGAAAATGGGTAAGGTGTTTGTTTTCCGTGGTAAAAGACCAGCGCATATACAGGAGGCAACTTGCCTTTGGCTTGGTTATCTGGGTTTTCTTTTAACCGACGATACAACATGTTGAAAAGATAATGATAGACCCTAAATGGCATCAAACGATCTGGCTTTGATTGGTGTTCGACCAACAAGACAACACTGGCTTCTCCATCGCCCACGTCTTTCATATCATTTTTATAGTTACAGCTGAATACCAAATCGCTGAACGTTTCTTTTAGGTCGTCGGTAATATAACTCGTGCTTTCAAACCTAGAAGAACTCAAATCTAGCGCATCCCGTATTGATGTTGGCAGGTGATATTGGAAAAACTCCTGTGCTACAACGGCGTTTTGCATAGAAGCACGAAAAAACTTATCGTGTGGATCAGTTGGAACAGCCATAAGCGCGGCTCCTTATGTTTATGGTGTTCCCGGATAGTCTTGTAATATTCAAATTTATCTATTCAAGTCATATTTGCTTTGGTGTAATATAGCCTGGTTAATTGGTGCAAACAAGTGCAAGGTAAATAAATCAAAAAATCACGAGGCAACGACATAATCGTTGCCCCTACCTGTTAAAACTTATCGCCATACAACATGCCGCCACCAGAATAACCATAAACCACTTTATTGGTATTGAGCGGATCAAGCGCCACTGAATGGCCATTGTCTTGCAGTTGTGGCCGTTCATCCATGGTCCAATTGGTGCCGCCATCTTTACTGATTTGCATCCCACCATTACGCCAGCTCACCGGGCCTGCCACCACCACATAATTACTGTCATTTGCTGAAATAGCAATGTCCAGTGCTGCGGTGTGTTGGCGTTTAAACTGCCAAGTGAGACCGTTGTCAGTAGATTTCCAGATGCCAGTTGCAGCGGTTTGCCACGTTCTGAATTCCATATCGGTTAACCACAACACATCACTATTGTTAGGGTCGACCGCGAAACTCATCGGACGCTTCCAAGGCTGATGATCTGGATCCCAACTACCATGACCCGAGGTATCAATGGTGCCACGTAGCAGTGTCCAGCTGGTTGCGCCATTGACCACGTCAAGCAAGTAAATGCCCGTTGAATCGGCGTTCAGCCAGCTGTAGTATTTAGTGGTGGCACCAGAGGTGTCTTCAATATACTGATTGCTTTGCAAACCAAAATCAATAGTCTGTTGCGCCGTCAGTTCAGGTCTGGCACCAGTCACCAATGCATACACATTGCCGTTGTCCAACACTTCAATCTGCGGGATCACCAAGTCCATGGCAAAGGTATGACCTGCAAAGTTAGCTGGTAAACCCGCATTGAACTTGGTCCAAGTGACACCACCATCGGTAGAACGCGATATGCCATCACTGTGACTGCCTGCATAAATGGTATTACGAGCGGTATCAACACCGATTGATAGATATTGACGGTGATAGTCGCTATCCGTTGGTGTTAGTCGAGTCCAATCATCGCCTTTATTGGTTGATTTAAATACGCCGCCTTCACCTACCAACGACAAGTTTTGGTATGGCCAGTCATGCTGGGTACTGTTGACCATATAAACGGTGTTGTCATCGGTTGGGTGAAACGCGTAGTCGTAAATTGAGTTGGTGGCGCTAGGCAAAATCTGCCATGTGGCACCATGGTCGATTGAACGTGCGCCATGAATGTCGGCATACGCCGCGTAGATATCATTGGTGTTGGCCGGGTTGAATTTTAAATCATACACCGAGGTGACATTTAACCCAGATGATGCCCATTCATCGGTTTTCACTGGGGGTGTTGCGATATCTCCTTTATATTCATTGGTCAAATCCAGCCATTTGCTGCCGCCGTCTTCGGTGCCATAAAGGAAAAAGTTACCCGAACCACCATACTGGTTGCTGTCAAGCTGGTTGATACCCATGGTGTAATAACCGCCATCGTACCAACCGACATTTAGGCCAACCGGGGTGAATTCCATGTCACTCCACGCGGTGAAACCAGTATCCCAATCATATTGCAGCAGTTTTACCGCCCAAGTGGCACCTGCATCTTCTGACACATATACCGAGGTGCCTTTGTCACGGCCCCAGTTGCGGGTGCCAGTGGCGTAAATGGTCATTGGATCGTTCTGTGCCATGGTTAAGTGACTGCCCATAAACTGGCTGGTCGGTGCAAAATCATTGCCGTTTTCGCTGGTATAAATCATCGCTGCACTCACTTCATCACCGGCGTGTGAAGGCCGCGCATAAGTGGCTTTGACTTCATCTAAAACCAGCCCCGCTGCATCAGATGCCGCAATGGCTAAGCCGGTTTCGTCACTGGCATAAGTCAGGGTTTTGTTGATGGCATTTGAGCCGCCACTGAAACGATGTATTTTATGGCCATTAGGGGTGTGGTGATTGCTGAAGCTTATGCCATCTGTCGACGATAAGATGTGGTCTTCAGTGGCAATATACACTTTGCCGCTTTCATAGTTATCGATAAATAGTCCTTTGATACCGCCGCCATTGTAGACAAAACTCCAATGATCACCTTCATCCGCTGAACGCCACAGACCAAGACTGGTCATGGCATAAATGGTGCCGACGTTGACCGTATCAGAATACCAACCGACAATTCGTTCATCGTTAAGGTGCTCTCCATCATCACTGTATACCAGCGCAAAACTGGCAGGGGCGGCAAAGGTTTGTCCGGCGTTAATCGAACGCACTGGATTTAAGCCTTGTGGCGCATGAAGGATGATTTTTGCACCGGCAAAACCAAATCCTGCGGCATACCCAAGGTTATAGTGGTAAGTGGTTTGGGTATGTCTGATCGGTGACCAGTCAACACCTTTGTTGAGCGAGCGGAACGCAGTGCCCATGTCGGTGCCGACAAAACGCATATCTTGTGCAAATGGGTTAATCGAATAACCGGCCATGGCACCGCCACCGCGTATGCCCCAGCTGTTGAAGCCCAGTAATTCGCCTTCAATTTCTGCCTGCGAACAACCCTGGTCCACCAATACGGCCCCTGGGGTGGTTTCGACACAAATATCCACCGCATTACTGACGCCATCACCATCGTCATCGAGTTCTGAGTTGGCGCAACCTTGCGTGTTAATCACTTCGCCCGCTGGGGTGTTAGGACAGACGAGGTCAAACCTATCATCAATGCTGTCGCCATCGGCGTCGTTTAAAGTAAAGGTGGGGGTGACCTGCAAACCCAATGCAGCCAAGTCTGAGCCACTGTTATGGTAAGTCGTGGTGGTGGCGACAAAACCTTGTTTGATCCAATCAATCATGTCTTTAACCGCCAGAGGTCCTTGGTGGGTGGCGACGTAATCTTGATGATTGGCCATTGAGCCCAGCCGAGTCATATCGTTAAGTGATAAATGACGGGTAACAAAAGCGGTGAAGGCCGTTTCGGCGGTGCCATCGACTAAACCCAATTCACTGATACCATAGGTTTTCAGACGACGCTGGTCATCATAAAAGTGTGGCGCACTGGTGACCACTGGTGCGTCAGGAGTGTAGTTTAAGGGTAAGTCGAGCTCGTTATGTGTGCCGTCGTTACGGCCATGGTAAACCCCGTTGTTGCTATAAGCATCCAACTCGACGATATCCATTTCGGAGGTATTGCCAAGGCTGCCGACGACATAACCTTTTTGGCTGCTGTCGCCCCAAAAAATATTGTCCTCAATGCTGCTGATGGTTTGGCTGGGTGTGGTGCTGGCTTCGTTCAACGAGATGGCACGGTTATTCAGTGGAATAAACACCACGTTATTGTTCAATTCAACTTTACGACCATTTTGGTTAGAGCCGTTGAAGGTGATAAAAGTGCTGCTTTGCTTATCGTTAATATTGTCGAGCGCAACATTATTGCTGATATGCACGGTTTCGCCCGCATTGCCGGGGCCACTGAACATATACATGTCGCCAGACTCTCCGGCGTCTAAATTAACAAAATCAAATACCACGCTGTCGATGGTACGGCTGTTGTGCACGTTCATATAACCTGTGCCCATACTATATCCGTGGGGGTTGTATTTTTCACCACGAAAATAAACGTTCGAGGTTAAGGCGCTGCCCACCGGAATGGTGTCGGCGTTAAACAGCAACCAGCTGTCAACATTCTGCCAGCCTTGAACGGATAAGGTCGCGGCGAGGTCTTTGACCACCCAATCGCTCATTTGAAACTCAGAACGGGCGTAATATTCAACGCCACCGTCAACAGACAGCCCGTTTAAATTAAACAGTGCGCTTTGAGTGGTTGAGCCATAAGACCCGGCGGTTCTAAACGCATTGGTGACCGTGGGGCTGAGAATGGTGAGGTTTTCTAGGTCACAGCTGCCGTTATCTGCCGCTGAATAACGCAGCATAAATTGGCCACTGTTGGTAAACAACACATTGGGCATAATGCAATCTTTGGTCGCCGTGGTGTTGTAGCCGTCGTGGATATAACCGCTGCTAAAACCATTGAGGTGAACGTTACCACCTTGAATGTTAGAGCCAAGAAACCCTTGTTTGTCGTAGGCAAAAGTGGCGGCTGAGCCAATTTTAAGGCCGAAAAACGCTTTATCTGCGGCGCTACTTTGAATCATCAGCGACGGTGCACGATAGTGCTGCGAAGCCGCTTGGTAACTTCGGGTGATACCCGTTAAACCATCAAAAACCACTTGGGCGGTACCATTAAGCTGGTTTTGGCTGGTGGGTTGGCTGGCATCCCAATCACCATTAACGGTTAAGGTGACACCGTTTGAAATGATAAATTCACCGGTGAGTACCACAGTACCCGCTGCACTGCTGATTTGGCCAGCCGAAAAAGACTGGTCAATGGTGACGGTGAAAGTGCCCGCATCCAAAATATCGCCATCTTGTGGCAAAATGCCAAAGGTGTCGGGATCTGATATGGGCCCTGATTGTAGCGCGGTCAGGGTTTGCTGCACGTTGCTGGTGGTTGTTGCTGAAGGTGAAGGTGATGATGATGGTGCTATGGCGTTTTGCACCATAGGGATTTGGGTTGATGAGGGGTTTACTTCAATAGCTTGTATTGAAGCGCTGACAAAAACGGACGTGAGTATTACGCCGCTAACTTCCGATAGATACTTTGACACTGTGATTTCCCTTTAAACAATTTCAGGTCACTATCCAGCACATTCATCTTTTGCATCATAACGGCGTTATTCTCGTACTCAAACAGCGTAACTGTTCAGCGCACTCATCTTTCACACCATAACGGCGTTATTGTCGTACTCAAACAGTTACATATGACCTATATGCGCCTATTTTCCGTGCGACAATGCCTTGTTCTGAAGCGAAATCTAAGCACGCTGAATAGTTACCAAACAGTTACATATACTTATATGCGCCTATTTTCCGTGCGAGAATGCCTTGTTCTGAAGCAAAATCTAATCGCGCTGAACAGTGACCAATTTCAGGTGATAGGTCTAGCTGACCTGAGTCAAATCCTAGCGAGTAAATTATGACAGCGCAAGACTCGAGATTGGGTAACCATCGTTTAAAAACTCACCAAAGTGCTTAAATTTTAACAAAAATATCATAATGAACACGCAATTAACATGGCTCAAACTCGCCTCAATCCCTTTGTTCGTTCATTACTTGTCGTCAAAGAACGGCAATAGAAACAACTGTTTGTACAATTTGATACGTAATGTGTAACAAATCATATTGTGCCTAGATGGCTGAGACAGATACCGTTCGTCGCAGATTTAAAAAAGGGGCAACGACATAGCCGTTGCCCCTACCGGTTCTTAGTTAAAACCTCTTCCTTAAAACTTATCGCCATACAACATGCCGCCACCAGAATAACCATAAACCACTTTGTTGGTATCCTGTGGATCAAGCGTCACGGAATGGCCATTGTCTTGCAGTTGTGGCCGTTCATCCTGGGTCCATGTGGTGCCGCCATCCTTACTGATTTGCATACCACCGTTATGCCAAGTCACTGGGCCTGCGACCACCACATAATTACTGTCAGTGGCTGAAATTTCAATATCCAGTGCGACGGTGTGCTGCTGTTTAAACTGCCAAGTAACACCTTTGTCGATGGATTTCCATATACCACTGGCGGTGGGTTGCCAAGTTTTGAACTCCATATCAGTTAACCACAACACATCACTATCGTTAGGATCAACCGCAAAACTCATTGGCCGTCTCCACGGCTGATGATCTGGATCCCAACTACCATGACCCGAGGTATCAACGGTGGTACGCAGCAGTGTCCAGCTGGTCGCATTATTGACCACATCGAGGAAGT
>JBLGCB010000257.1:0-9728 GCA_047617105.1 Phenylobacterium sp.
AAACATATCAATGGTGGCGCCAGCAAAAAAATGGGCATCATTTAAAGGGGCAAAAGCGCCATTAATGACTTTATGTTCGTTACGTGGGCAGATAAAAGAAAAAGTATCGAAATAAGTATCGTAAGGGCCATCGTAGTTATTATAGTCAATGGTACGCACTTGTTCGTTTTCGAGTGAACACTGTTGGTCTTGCTGGGTTACCTTTAATGCCGGGTAATCAACGCCAAATTCATATTGGCCAGTTTTTTCATTGCCACCGGGACCTGTGGCCTCAGCTTGGTGTAAATTGTTCCAATGGCTTAATACCACCCCGGTATTGGCATCAACAATGTAGGCAGGACTGGCAACCTGGGCTTGCGGGTTAAGGGCTTGTTGATTAGCTGTCTGTTGATACAATGCCTCAACGTAATAGGCCAATATCGCCTGATGTGCATCATCAAGATAAACAATCAGTTTAACTTGCTGCCCAGAGACTTTCGCCTGGTGATTAAATCCATAGTCTTGGTGAACTTTATTTTGCACGGTGACGGCGATATCGGTGGCGTTAATGGCTGGGATGACTGAGCCAATATCCGTTTCAATTCCAGTGGCTAAATCACCATTGAGCCGATGAACCACCTGCTGTTGATTATAATGAACGGCCTGAACGTGACCCCAAACAGGGATTTGGCGAAAATATTGTTGATAGCGAACATGTTTGCTGTTGCCAGAGGTTTGACGTTTTAGTTGATAATCGCCTTGGTGACGTTGGCTTTTTGATTGACTGGTCGGTGAGTGTTGCGACTTTTGTTGCAATTTTTGTCGCATAAGTGCGGTGGCAAAATCAGCGCTGGTTTTGCTGCCACGCTGTTTCAGCACCGAAGGAATGTCTTGGTGACTGAGTTGATGACTTTGGGCACCATAACTGGCGTTGCTGCATAGCAATAAAGTGGTGCTTATTAAGGTGACTAACCCCAAATTGAATTTGGTCAGCATATTATCTTCCTGTGAATACTTAAGCTGGCAGTTGCGCCTGAGATATAAGTCTCTTTATATCTAGCTGCTTATTTGACTGTCAATCATTGTTAATGGATTGCTATTGTACAGGAAAATTTAACTTTGACTATAGGTTGTTATGTCGCCGGGATATGGCAAATTTGGCATTAGTGAAACTGGGTCGGATGGCTGTAGCGTGATGAATAGATTGCCTTAATACGATAGCGGGCAACCGATTGGGGTTGCCCGCGATATTGCTCAATTGTCACGAGTTAGTGTGACAAATTAATAAGCACCAAAGATAGTGACTGAACCTAAGTTTGGTGATACCAGCCCATGGCTGTCAACCACTTCAAATAGTACATTTACAGACTCAAAATTTGACAGGCAATTGAAAGGAGGGTAATACCACATGCCGTTGCCAGCTGCACTGGCACTGCCCGTATGAGGATAGCCCACAATACGTACTGAAATCGTATCGCCATCAGGATCAGAGCCTAAACCAGCAATGTATGTTGGGTAGCATTTGCTCGCATGTGCTGTTTGTGAGTATGCAGTAGGCGCGCTATTTGACGTTGTTACCGTTTGGTTAACTGTCACAGAGCTGCCACAGCCGACAGGCGTAGTACAGGCCTGAATTCGGTAGCTATAATCACCTTGCACTTGTCGGCTGGTTGAATACGAATAGCTGGTTTCACTCCAGTGCTGGCGAGTTTCTGTGCTAACCAGTTTTTCTGTGCCACTATTGTAGCTCTCATAAACACTGTAAACCGTGCCGTCAACCGCGCCGCCTGATGGTGTCCAAGTCACGTTATACGTGGTGCCGGCAGTCACGCTAGTTGGTGAAACATTGGCATTGTTCGGTGTATCTGGCGCGGTGTAAATGTACATACGACGCCATGGGCTCAAGCCGCTACAACCAGAGGTATTACAAGCTTTATATTTGTAATATTGATAGCCATAATCATGATGAATAAAACTGGTCGACAATTGGCTACCTGAGTAGGCCAAACTATAATTTGAGTCGGTAGTGCTCTCGTAAAGTTCGTAATAGGTCGCTCCCGATACATAGCTAAAGGGAATACTGTAATACTCACCAATAGGTTGGTAGCTGTTGCCACCGTTACCTGGGTAGTTGCTAGGTGTTGCAGGTACGCCTAGTAGCGATTGAGTGCTGGTCATTTCAGATTTGCTGCTAACCTGAGTGCCCATGTTGTCAACTGATAAAGGGTTGACTGTTGCTGCCAAAACACTGGCGGTAGGTAAAGCTAGGAGTATAGCTAAACTTAAATTTTTCATTGTGAATTCCTTGATTACATTATTTATGGTTTTTTACTTGTTCAATTTAAGACTTCATTTAATGCCTCAAATCGAGTGGCTATACTAGCTGAAAAAAAACCATGATAATTAGCAAAACATGGACAAATTCTTGAACAATTACCCCATTTGCTATTAAATTTGCGACCAAATGGTTATTTTCAACCAATAAGGAATGCTCAGGGCAGAGTCTGATCAGAAAATGGTTATATTTTTTAAAGGGTTATCACTTTTTTGTTTTAAAATATTTGCCCTGATAGGGCTGCGAATGCTAAGCCTGGACTGTTTTTATATTAATGGAAATTATTTGAATATTAAATTAAATCAATGAGTTATGTAAATCTAATTTTGACCCCAAATATTGCTGCGGTTGGTTTATTCGCGGGTTTCCCGGTAAAGCATATATAAATGGGCGGCACTGGCGCTAAAGTTGCTGGCACCCTGAACCTTGCCGCTTTGGGGGTGGTAGTTTTCGCTAATGGCAGCATCGCCGCTAAGGCCTTGGGCATTAAGATTGAGTTTTTGGCTCAGCTGTTTGGCTTGACGATGGAAGCCATAATTTTTCAGCGCCACAATGCCAAAATACAACTGATCAAGCGAGACCGGGCCACGCCAGTAAAAATCGCCATTGTAGGCGGGATTGGATAGGGCGGCTGTGCCCAACGGCACCTTGGTATTAAATTCATTGACTGACAGCATGAGGGCGGCGACTTTGGCGGCCTTGTCTTTGTCGGCGATATTGGCCCATAATGGAATCCAGCCTTCAGGGCCACGGCCACGATGGGTCAGCAGGGTGCCGTTGCATTGTTTACCGGCGGTGCTTGGTTTGGAGGTGATGCTGCGATCATAATAAAAGCCGCTGTCGACATCAAAAAAACACTGATTAATTCGCCGGATCAGTTGTTGTGCCTGCTTTGTCAGTTGCTCCGCCTGTTTCGGTTGGTCCAGTACCAATGCCATTTCAGCCAGCAGTTGTTTCTCTTTGGCCAGATAACTGTTCAACTCCACTGATTCTTGGTTAATCGAAAAACCCAGCAGCTGACTTGGTGAATCATTTTTCAATGACCCCGTTTTTAGTAAGCCCGTTTTAAGTAAGCCCGCTTTAACTAAACCATAGTTGGCAAAGAATCTAACCTGCCAATCTTGACGGGCGTGGCGCATATCACCGCCAGTATATTGCTTGGCATAAGCCTTAAGCTGGTCCTTACTGATAAAACCAAAACGTGCGGCGTTATCCATGCCGGACTCCCTGGCTGAGGCATGTTGGGCGGCAATATCCAGTGCTTGATAGTTGCCGTTGCCAAGGATTTTGTCATACAAGGACATGCCGTGACACGCCAGCCAGTGCTTTTTCAGCGGTGTGCAACTGGACAGGTTAAGGTTTTTCGGTCGTCTGACATATTGCACCTTAAAGCGAATTTGACCCGCTTTAGTATTGTGCAGTCGGTGTTTGGTGGCACCATATTCTACCAAACCGTTGTTGTTATGGTCACGGTTGCGATACCACCATTGATGATAGCGCATCAGCTTTGGGAAAATCTGGCGCAAAAATACCATATCGCCAGTTTGCCGGTATAGCTGCCAAACGGCCCAGGCCGCCAATGGTGGCTTGCTGTTGCGTTCATTCCAGTTGCCGCCATCGCCTTGGCGGGCTACATCCTTGTTGTAAAAAATGGCGTCAGGCACCATGCCCTTGTCCTGGGGTCTTAGAGCGTCTTCTTCACCCACCTGATAATCAAACATGGCGAGGATATTGGCTTTGGCAATTTGCGGATTAAACCAGGCCATGGCATAGGCATGTTTCCAACTGTCCCAGGCCCTAGCGCCGTTAAATCGGTGGGCGGTCACCGAGGGGGAGACCATATCATGCTTGATTGCGCCTCCAGGACTGCGCCAATTGCCGGTTAAGGTTTCAATTGCTTTAAGCGCAATATGACTTTGGGTCGGGGTTGCCTGTGTGTTGCCAAGGCCAAGCTTGAGATAACCTTGCCAGCGTTGTTCGCTTTGCTCAAGATAATGCTGTGGCCGCACGAATACATCACTTTGGCTATCACCACCGGTTTTGGCTTCTTCAAGATTATGCCAGTAGCTGTGGGTGGTATAAATCTCGCGGGTCTGTTTTGGTTTAACGGCAATCAGTACTCGGCTCCGGTAGTATCCTTGTTCTTTTTTAATAAAGGTGATTGCTGGCACTGAGCGCTCAATGAGATAACGAGCTTTGCCTGAGGTCATTATATCCTTGGTTTGACGCAGTGGCGGAAACTCGATGGTGACGCCTCGGTAGTTGCCTCTCAAATTAGGCCGCCAGTGGTTAAAAGCTTCAGATACCTGTTTGTTGTTGTTCCATTGGGACTGTATTTGTCCCTGCCAGTTAAGGGTCAGTTCTAGTGGTTTGTCGGTGTGATTGATGATGCTGGTGGTGACCAAGGCTGTCCGGTTACTGACAAAGGCCAATGTCAGTTTGAGGGTGAGTTGCTCAAAACGGTAGCTTTGTTGCAGTTTGCCCGGTAGTGATTCTATTTCGCCAATGGCTTCGGCAAAATCCAAGGTTTTGCCCAGGGTGCGATCGGTCAGGGTCAGTCGCTCTAGGGCATCGGATAGGTAGAGGCTGTATTCTTCGGCGATAATCATCGGGCCGGTAAATGTGCCGTAACGGTCGAGTCGGTCCGGCAGCAGAAAACCATGCCAGCTGCCCAAATCAAACAGCGGGTTAAAATGCTGATTGGCGTACTCGTCATAGTCTTTCATCATCTGCGGTGTGCCGGTGCGATTGAGCGTACTGTTGAGAGAGCTGTTAAGAGTGCTGTTGATATTACCTGGCACATCAGCCGCAACCGGGCTGCAAAGGCAAATCAGGGTGGCCAGCAGGGTGATTAATCTGGGTGTTAACATCAGGCCACTTTTATTTATACTATCGTTTATAAAATTTAACCCCAAGCCCATGAGATTGCAAATGAAACCGCCTACTGACGCCAGCTGTCAATTTGATCGATGGTATCTTCAGGAATGCCGCTGTGGTAGCGGATACGACCATGGATATTAATGATAACTCGGCAGAGCAAATTACAACGAAAGATCTTGCCTTGTATATCAAATATGGGATTGTGGTGAGCGTGGGTTGGCTGGATTATAATCGCCATCTACCTTTAACTCAGGCAGATGGCGATAGTGTCAAATTATCGAATGATTAACAATTGATAATGTTTTGACCACCGTCAGCCTTGGCTTTAGATGTCGCTTTGGCGTCTTTTGAATTCAGGGCTTCGTTACTTTGAATGAAACATCCGCCGCCACCGCCACCACCGCCACCAGATGGCGTGTCGATTAATACAGAGTATGGGACAGTCTTGTTGTAGCGCAAGGTTGAACAGCTATCAGTCTCATGAAATTTGAGAATAAGACGTTGTCTCAAGTACATCGCTTTCGTTGCTTCATTCACTAGGGCTACTGCCGAAGAGCCACTAGCATCACCCATGTTGAAATAGTTGAACTTGGATTGAGCATGTTCAACTTGAACAGTCCCTGAATCATAGTCCAAAGCAACACCTGAAACAAAATCGGTGCATGTGGTTGCGCTTGCATTTAACGAAAACAGTCCTGAAACAAGACCCAAGCATACCAATGATTTTAAATTTTTCATAAACTAGTGTCCTTATCAGTTAATTATTGTCATACGACTTGGAATTGTGGAGTCGTCACCTGCACTTGAGCAAGAACTTTTAGTGGGGAATTCTAACTTGACGTTCAATCCAAAGCCGGTATTCGGGTAGGTTCTTGACAGCATTGCTGATGCCAAATCGTGATTATAGGCACCTGCGATGGCGTAGTAACGACCTTCAACATTGACTTTGAAATAGCTGCCTATCACTTGATGATCAATCACTTTACCGCGACAATCAACGGCACTTGCATCAGCAGCACAAAGGAGAGCCATCGCGGTCGCGACGCCCATTATACTTTTTTTCATCATTTTTATTACCTCTATATACAACAATCCAATTCACTCTAAGTTCCTAAAGTCCATTATGATCGTTTCCTGTTTACTCTATACAATAGCCACTGATGAGAGATGACTATTGCGGGTTAGCCTTGTAAGCAATCTGACGATTGCCTTCAAAGGTAAATCTATTCTAGAAGAAAGAAATATCAATTTCAAATGACTGTGTGTAACTTAATGTAATAATTAGTGTTAAAATTGGTGTGTTTAGATTAATCGTAATAATTTGTTACTTTAATGAGGTGTAAGGACTTATAAGGGTTCTAAGGGGGCAGGTCTTGAATCGGAATTTCAATCAGTACAGCGATAATTATATCAAAAAATCACTGGTAACATTGTTATTTTATTTCTTTAAAATCATCTGGTTATCGTCAATGTAACATTCAAAACCTGACTCTGGATCTTATGACCCTAGAGTCTAACTTTTCGTTTTCACAGCTCGTTATATTCTTTTACCACGGCAATCCTTTTAAATCGATTTTTCCGCGGTTAATTACGCTACTGCTCAATATCATAGTGTTTGAATTATGTCACTTTAATCCTGAATATTGTTGAAAATATACTTTACTATCAATGGAGTAACAATCAAGTTTTGGGCAAGCGGCATAACAGAATCAGCACACAATAATAGCGCATGTTCTATTTCAAGTTGGTGAAATATAAAGTTCGGGCTTCATTCATTACTCTTGAAGTATACTTGTTTATTTTATGTCTTTATGTGTGGTTTAATTAATAATTACTGTAATCTGCCTGTTTTCACCATGAAATAACACTTATGTTTCAATTGTATCAAGAAGGTGTGGAATTTTATCGTTCTGATTTATTAAGATGATCCAATCAAGATAAGCCCAATATGTTTCAGTAACAAATGGGATATGGCCAAACGCTTCATGAATAACACCATTTAAATCTTGTTTTGTTGGTGAAGGTATTGCTCGATCAATAACAGTAGAGGGCAAGTCATGTCGTCAACAAACAAACGTATAATTATCCCTACTGACGGTTATTTTATTATCGTCTTTATCACAGCCTCAAGCCTTGCGGCATGAGACTTCGAATGTTTGAGCCGTTAGCAGGTGCGGCTCAATGTCATTTCCAATTTCAAACGGTTGTTTGTTGACGACGTGACTTGAACATTCCGCTTTAGCCATCAGGTCCATGACACTCATCACAAGCGTTAAACACATTTGGATTATTTTTGTGCCCTTCATAATCCTTAGGGCCCATCGACCTTGGTGGATTTTCTGGTGGCCAATTTTCAATGATTGCAGTAGGTGCCAAATTACCACGAGCAATTAAAATAGCAGCTAAATTGGTGTTATCCTGAAGTTCAAAGGTCATTGTTGAGCTAAACTCAGTCAGACTTGGATACGCATTTGCTGTTGATACCATCATCACTGGTAATGCTATCGTCAGTGACAGTGCTGTTAAGATTGTTTTTAAACGCATGTTTTTCTCCGTATATATAATGCTTTTTATCGCCAAGTGTTACCCACCTGATTGTTCCTGCGTAGATTCAAAACTTGATTCGAATCAACGAGAAACACTATATATGCTGAACATTAAATGACAATAGTAAACACAGGACAAAAACTATTACAAAATGGACAATCTTCGTTAACATGTTAAAACCTGATAGTCAGATGACAAAAAGTGTAATTATTATCACTATTTTTTCCTTTGCCGAGTCCAATTACCCATCGAAAAGTAAGGCAATGATTCGGTCCATCAAGTTCTATGATTTCGATACTTGTTGGTCTGCGTGAGGCATAACTGGGTTATTATTTCTTGTTGGCCAATTGTTATCAATTAACCGTTGATCTGGATTGCTGGATAAGACGCCGGTTGCGAATGTGCTACTGGCGGCAATGGCGAAGGCCTCGTACTAAAGTGAGAAATTTTCTTCAACGAGGTGTGAGCGAACACCTTGCAATTTCTTGTGGTATCACGAGTAAAGGCCCTTGGCACAGTTCAAAAACCGAGGGGATTAACATTGCGATAGGGAACAACTTTTTAGAGCGAGAAGGATTGGTGTCATTACGTGAAATTTGGATTAAGGTTCATTCGGGTGGTACGGCATTCAGGGTGGTACGGCATTCCGATGAACCGCTCATTGCCCAGCCGCATGATGGGTGGTGTGGGGGCTGGAGGGTAAAGACCTCCGGCCACCCGATTATGGTTTGTATATTATTCACTGGCAATTTTGGGCTTAGTTTTTTGAAATATTGTGTACCAGAGTGGTCCAAACAAAAACCAAAAAAACATTAGTGATGGTAATATGTACATCCAATCTGTAAGTGCTTCTGTTTTAGTCTCATTATTTACAAAAATGATAGCCAAATACAATATAACACTAGCGATACCACAGGCCAGTATACCTTTAAACCATTGCCCCCATTCATACTTAGTGTAAGTCCAACCATATTTTTCATGAGGTTTGTCTTGCCCATTATATTTATAGGCAAAATAATTATCCGCCCACTTCACCACGCCATGGCCAAATACTAATGTAAACCCTAAATATGCTGCTGCGAGTCCATGTGCAAATTCTGCGGTTGTACCAGAACGCAAATCATATGCTGTTGCAACTAGTAAAATAACATCTAAGAGTGGGACACATAAAAGCAGGGAACTACCAAGTTTTGGAAGTTTTATTATATAACGTACAAACAGGCCGCCAAACAAAAAAATCCAGAATCCCACCTCACAAAATATAATTAACCAGATCAACATTTGATGAACACTCCATATTCAAAAGAACCATAACGCCGCCATTCACCGGTTTATCCGGTGCAATGCTTTGTGTACGCCCGGCATGGGCATTAACTGATGAGGTGAAAGTCCTCTGTAGGAAGATCACCGTTTTAATAACAGGTTTGTTATTAAACGCTAACTACTAGCGAATGGCAAGGGCTAAATCGTGAGAGATAGTCCGGAGGAAGCCGCTAGCAAATCTGCGAGCTGATGAACAAAAACATCATATGAGGCGTAGGCTGGAGGCGAGTTGGCACAACGCAACGAAGCCATGTGATCTAACGGCCACCGTAAATGATGCAGCAGTGCAGAGAAAGTGAATGCACTTATCCGGGGAGATCTGTTTAACCTGCTATATCAGAGGTCTATAACTCGCAATCCAGTGAGGCAACTGGACGAACAAGCCTTGGTTTTGGTCTCGGCGCTGGCCGAGTCAAGAAGTCCTGTAATGGAAAACACGAATAACCAGCCACTGATATACCAACGATATAGCGCTCAGCGAAGTAATTCTCTGGGTGATTAAACAGAAGTCAGCAGACGGCATAGTAGTCAAATGCCTGCCGTAATGGGCAGGACAGGACGAAGGCCTGAACATCTTATAACCAGAGGAGAGACCATATTGAACTTGGAAGCACAAAGATCACCATGTTGTGATAGTGACGAACAGCGTTTGATGATGAATAAT
>JBLGCB010000258.1:0-9716 GCA_047617105.1 Phenylobacterium sp.
TATATTACGTTGGCAATAAATCACTTATCTCTCTGCATTTTTTCGACTTGATTTTTAGTACATCTAGCACACTTCTTACCGCTCTAATTGCTACCCTATTTGATTGGAGCCTAAATTGGTATAGGTAGCCCATCTTTTATTGGCATCGGTATAAATCCAGTTTTTATCCTGACCGTCGAGTTTATAAGCGTATTGATTTTTCATCGGATTGGTAAAATGCACTGCGGCAAATTCAAACGATATCAAATCTTGCTGGTAAGTGAGGGTTAGCCTATCTAGATTATCGATGGTTTTACTCAAGCTGAAAGGGGGTGGCTCGGCGGACAAAGGTGACGACTTTGGGGTGTGGTTCGGTCCTTTAAACGTTTTTTCCAGACCTCTTAGTGGTGTGAGTGGTATTAGTGGTATTAGTGGTATTACCGCCACCGACTGATTGGCCAGTAAAAAGTCGGTTAAAATCACTTGGGGTGGCTGGTTATCATCCTGAATGTTCTCAGCAAAAAAGTGGTTAAAACCATTGATACCACCAAAAAATAGCTCGCCATCGGCACTTTTAAAACTGGCGCGGCCATTAAACTCATTGCTTTGCAGACCATCGTTGACGTCATAATTTTTAAACTTTTCGGTCTGTGGATTAAAACGAGAAAGGCCTTTATTGGTGCTTAGCCATAACCGCTTTTGGTTATCTTCAAGAATGCCGTAAATATTATCATTCACTAGACCATGCTTTTCTCTATAGCGGGTGAACTGACCGGATTGAATAGCCAATTTATTCAGTCCACCTATGGTACCAATCCATAGCTGGCCCTGAGTATCTTGATGGATGGCGTTGACCACATTATGACTCAGGCTGGCAGGGTCTGATGGTTGATGTTGATAAGCGGTGAAATGATAGCGGTTATTGGGGGGTTGGTCAGAGCGGTTATCAAAGCGATTCAGGCCGCCATAAGTACCAATCCACAAAGTGCCCTGAGTGTCTTCAACAATACTGGTGACATCATTATTGCTTAAACTATGCGGCTGAGCAGGGTCATGTTGAAAGCGGGTAAAATTTTGACTTTGCCGATTATAACGATTGAGCCCGCCGCTCCAAGTGCCAATCCACAGGTTCTGTTTGCTGTCTTCAAACAAGGTGGTGACATAATCATTGCTTAAGCTGGTTGGGTCTGAGGGTTGATGTTTAAAATGGCTGAATTGCCCGGTGGTCGGGTTGTAGCGGTTAAGCCCGCCACCCACAGTGCCAATCCATAAAGTGTTATGGCTATCCTGATAGATGGCACCGACTCGGTTATGACTTAAGCTATTAGGGTTGGATGGTTGGTGTTTGAAATGAATAAAATCGGTGGTCTTTGCCCCTGCTTTTTGAGCAAGCGTGGCGGTACTTTTGTTTAAGCCATCCTCTGAGCCGATCCACAGGGTGCCTTGATTGTCTTTATAAATGGCCATCACAATGTTATGGCTTAAGCTATTTGGCTTTGCTGGCTGATGTTTAATATGACCAAAGTGTTGTCTTTGAGGTGTGATCCTGCTCAATCCCGCGCCCCCAGTGCCCAGCCATAAACCGCCTTGACTGTCCTCATGAATTGCTCGCACCTGATTACTGCTTAAGCTATTGAGATCTTCTGCGTGATATTGATAGTGGCTAAAACTGTCGTCGGCCTCATGATAGAGGTTAAGTCCACCGCCTTCGGTGCCGACCCAAAATGTCCCTTGGCTGTCGTTAAACAGGCTGACGATATGATTAAAACTGAGGCTGGTTGAATCCGTGGCTAGGTGTTTGAAGCGGGTAAAGCTTTTAGACTCATTGTCGAAGCGATTTAAACCATCGCCAGTGCCTACCCAAAGTTGCCCTTGGTTATCCTCTAAAATCGCCAGCACCCGGTTATGGCTTAGACTGCTCGGGTCT
This sequence comes from Phenylobacterium sp., assembly GCA_047617105.1. Classification (GTDB taxonomy): domain Bacteria; phylum Pseudomonadota; class Gammaproteobacteria; order Enterobacterales; family Alteromonadaceae; genus JABSOG01. The sequence continues at coordinate 1,907 of JBLGCB010000258.1, forward strand.
GACGGGTCATGTTGATAATGGCTGAAGTTTTGTTGTTGTGGATTAAAGCGGCTAAGCCCGCCAAAAGAAGTGCCAATCCAGAGAATGCCTTTAGTGTCTTTATACAGAGAAAGCACTCTGTTGTTGCTCAAACTGCTGGGGTCGTTTTTATGATGCAGATAATGCTTAAATTGCCCGGATGAGGCATCAACGTGGTTTAAACCCGCCAGTGTGGCAATCCAATAATTGCCGGGTGAGTCTTCAGTAATGGCCCACACGCTGTTATGACTGAGGCTGTTGGGTTTATCAATATCATGGGTAAAATGAGTAAAACGCTCCGTATCAGCATCATAACGATTTAAGCCACCGCCATCGGTGCCAATCCACAGCGAACCGGATGAATCGATGGTTAGGGTGGTAATGTAGTTATGTGAAATAGAATGGGGATTATCGGGGTTATGGCGAAACACTTTAAAACGGTAACCATCATATCGATTGAGGCCATCGGTGGTGGCAAACCATAAAAAGCCCTTATGGTCCTGAACAATGCTATTGACAGAAACTTGCGAAAGACCATCTTCAATGGACAGGCGATCAAAGCGAACAACAGAACCCAAGCTGGTAAAGATAGGGAGTAATAGCCACAAGGCGATGATCAATGAGCGCATGGATTAGCTTTTTGTTGGTTATCGTGGTTTAAGCTTAAACGAAGCCACAAACGATTACACTCGTCCACCTAGGGCGGCGATCGCTTTTATACACAGCTCACTGCACTAAAAATTCTGAGTATTGTTATGGGGTTCAAAACCCGAGCACAGGTGCATTATTTGGCCATCAAAAGTTTCCTCTTTTATAACCATGTTGATGTTCATAAAAAAAAGGTAAAAATAAACTTTATTTTTTTTACCCTTTTCTTGAAACTAACCTATACTCTCAATTCAATCTGGGTCCAGACTGAAAAAAGTAACAGTTCAGCGTGCTTAGGTTTCGCTTCAGAACAAGGCATTGTCGCACGGAAAATAGGCGCATATAGGTCATATGTAACTGTTTGAGTACGACAATAACGCCGTTATGGTGTGAAAGATGAGTGCACTGAATAGTTACAAGTGAACAACAATAATGGAGTATATAAATGTTAAAAAAAACGATAATGTGGTTACTATTTGTCAATGGGGCCAGTGCCCTTGCAGCAGATTGTGACAACTTTCTCAACTTCTCGGGGGATGTTGATGCCACCAGAGCAGAGTTTCAAAAACAACCACAACAGATGTCATGGCAATGGTTCCGTTGCTTAAATCAACCCGTTAATGCCAATGCACGGGAGTGGGAGATGCTTAAACCCACCTCACAAGTGTATTTAAGCGATGGTGCCAAACCGTTACCTTATGCCCAGCGCACAGTAACCCCGGCAGAAGTTATCACCCAAGCCACGACGTTGGGCATGGACACCAGCAAAGTGTTTCATGATCTTGATGCCAAGCTGCAAGTCGATGGTTTACCATTAGAAATGGGCGGTGCCAGTCCGCCAGCAACAACGGCGCAATTTGTTCGTTACCAGTTGCTGATGAATGCCGGTACCTTCGATTACGTTGTTAAGCAAGCGGTCTATAACGTCAATGGGCAAGAAGCTTTAACCAGCGCTTTAGACTTTCCGGCCAATGCCTGGGAACTCAAAACCTCATGGTTATGGGTGGGCAACAACCAAACGTATTTGCGGTTATTAATCAAAGACAAATATGAGATTGCCAATGGTTACTACAAAGACAGTGATGGCACTTATAAGGTTGGTTATGTGGCGCTAAGTGGTATGCATATCATTAACAAGTTATTTGAAGAATGGGTGTGGATCACCTTTGAAAACCGTAATAATCCCAAATACACCATCACCAACGGCTTTCCTGCCACGCCTATGGTTAATACCACCGGTCCGACAGCGGCTGCGAAAGTGCAAAATGCCATTTTTCAGCAAGCCAATCCGACACTCAGTGAGTATGAGTTGATTGGGGTGCAATGGGGGTTTGGCAAAGGACCACAATTGTTGGCCAGTTCACAAATGGAATCGGCGTTTCAAAGCCGCTCATCGTGTATTGCCTGTCATCAAACCGCTGCTTATTCTGCTGACGATGGTTATTACAATTTTGCCCACAAAGAAAATGGCGGCATTTTGTATCCGATAGAGGAAACACCTACCTCGGCATTTACCAATTACAACATGCTGGACTTTGTCTGGTCTTTAAAACGTGCAAGCTGGAGTCGCTAAGTTATGAGTGTATTAAATTTTCCAAGAATTTATTTTAATGGCGAAATGGAATGGAATCCGCCGACCGGCAATAACAATGATGTGTTGCCCTTGTATGATGCGGTGAATGTCGAGTTGAACTGGGATTTTCTGGCGGCACTAGACCCGTCGATCACCCCCGACAATGTACGCACAACCTTGCATCCTTGGATGTTGACCAACGTTGGGATTGCCGATGTGCCAGATTATGTGGCTCAGGTGCCAAACAATGCAGGAAGTTTCCCCATCATGCCGGCCGAATGGGATTTGTTTGGCGATAACAGCTGTGGTTCGGTCGATTATAAACAAACCCGTTCAACCGTGATTGGCGGCCAAATCAGTGCAGAGGATTATATTGATGATGATCCACTGCTTAACCTGCCATTTCAAATTTTGGGCAACCCATTTGGCGGCACCCAAGACACTCCTGGACGTTTTGTCGATGTTAGTCCTTGGCAGAATACCTTCACCGCTTTATATTTCGATCAGCTACGTTTTGGTGATGAACAGACCGGGGTGGTGTTAAAACGTCAATACCGAATGCTCGATAGAATGCTCAATTTTAACTGGGGTGCCATCGGTGGCTTAACCACGGTGACCACCACCTGGCAGACCTGTTTTACGTCTGACAACATCGAATGGTATGAAGGTGATTCGGCGTTGCTCAAAGCCCTACGCGCGAAAATGGATTCCGATCCAACAGTGAAGGGATTGATGGTGCGGTTTTCAACGTATCTGACCTTTTACGATAAAAATGGTATTTTCAACGATTATCCGCCCATTGACGCCCATAATGATCCGGTTACATTGGCCACGATGTATGAGGCGGGGCTAGAAAACAGCTCAAAAATCTTCTTTAACCCGGCCTACAGTTGTGTTGCTGGCACCCTAGGTTTGTGGGGTGAAGATGAGTTTCCTACCGCCCCTGGTGGTAGACGTTTACAGGCCAATGAAGGCGCGAGTTCGGTAACCGTATTTTCAGCGATGCAAAATCAAGATATCTCGGTGAACCTGGGGGTCGCTGCGATTGAGCTAAATGGTCAAACTTTGTCGCTGGATGTGTCGAATACTTTCCCGTTTGACGTGGTAGATTCCAGTGCAGATATTGGCAAACCCTATAGGTTTGATGTCAATGGATTTTCTATTGGTGTTAATAATGACGGCGTGGTGACTGAGATTGCCCAGCTGAGTTTTGCAGATTATAATCAAGCGGCATTTGATAAGCGGTCCGGCATAATTGATTTGCCAATCGCGGCAGAACATGTGTCTTTATTCAATGAGGGAGTATTGCAGGTTTCAGTATTGGGTGATACCGATACCCTGGTATTGACTGAGCAGTTATTTACCGCTGAAATTGTTGAAAGTGGTACCTTTATGGATGTCGGCGAAACAAAAACGCTGAACATCATGTTACATTATAAAGGTAAACCAGTACCCGCAGAGACCAAAATATGGGTTGCGCAATATAGTAATCCTTACAATATCACCACCAGCGACTTTTACCTTAATTTTGACGACACTCAGGAAAATACCGATTTTGTGTTGTATAACATTGCGGATGGCGTGAGTGCAGCTAACTTGCCCCAATTTGTTGATAGCACCGCCGTAGTGGCCAAACCTGCTGAAATCATTCAAGCCAGAAGGGGCAAACACTGTGATAAAACAGTGACGGCTGTGCCAAGTGCAGATGCCACTCCGGTCGGTTATCGTGAAGTGGCCGCTTCACCAGTGGGCATATCATTGGCAAATAGCGTCGAGTTTGTTGGTGGCGAGACCATTAACAAAACCCTAGATAACTCGGCTAACACCCCGATTGCTTATAATACGGTGCAGGTGGCTACGGATGCCACAGGCACCGCTCAGCTGACGCTCAAAGGACTCGCGGCGGGATTCCCCACCTTAAAATTCAGCTTTGGTGAGCAGCCAAATTTTGAGTTTAGCTTTTCGTATACTGAGGCTTATATTGATTTTATGGCCCCAATCAGAGTGTTACCCAATAACCCTGATTTGCTGCAAGAGTTTGTTGATAAGTGGAACGATATTTATCTAGAAGAAAATGCCGCAGAGCTGATTTGGCAAGACTTTATTTATCCCGAGGTGTTGGAGGTATTTTATTATCTTTATCCGATCATGGACAAATACATGCCATTGAATCAACTGGACAGAATAGAGGGGGCGGTAGACCAGTTGATAGTGCTCATTTCCACAGAGTACCGGGAAGAAAGTACGCTGGCGATGCCTATCACCCGCGATTTGCCAGCGTCCGGCAGGGCAGTATTGGAGTTGTGGGCGAATAAACTGGTGAAACGAAACTATCCACCAAAACCTTTGTCGTTGCCTTAGGTTCTAGGTCTTAGACCTTAGGTTTTAGGCTGAAAGAGTCTGATGGACGATGGTGATAAGTGGTAAGGTGATGGCTGTTATCAGAGTTGTTATTTGAGTTGCTATCAAAGCGAACTGCTCTGTCATCGTTCACAGGGACTTATTGCCATGAACTTGTTAATCCGTTATTTCATTGCCATTGTGGCCACTTTTGCGACGATTTTGTTTATCTTGCTGGTGGCCGCGTTGGGGCTGGAATTATTCAAAAATGGCCAGTCGTTTGCGCTCAAAGAAGTGCTTATTTCATGGTGGGTGTTATCTGTGCCTGTGATGGCTGGGACGGGATTTTTGATGGTGGTCGCTATTGTGCCATTACATTGGTTATTGTCTAGATTAGGCTGTATCTCACGATGGTATGCACCGTTACTGATAGGGGCCATTTCGATACCATTGCTGGTGCTTTTGGGCGGCAGTACTGGTGGCGATATTATGATGATTTCGGTGTTAGCACTGTGGGTTTCGATAGTCTTTTGGACGTTTGAAAAACGGCTTTAACATTTATTTCCAATAAAGTTCTTATTGGGTTTACAAACCAAACTTTTGCGCCGCTCGTGAGCGGTCTTGCTCAATACGAGCGAGATATTCAATCACAACAGGGTTGTTTTCCCATGGCGACAGAGCCAATCGGGTGAAACCGATATCATCAAGCCACCAAGCATAATCCGCTTTAAACCATTGCTCAAGTGCGCTGGTGTCGATGTCACACTGTGTGCCACAGTAAAATCCTGCTACCAGCTGCTTGCCACCAAGACCCCAAAATAGATAAGATTGTGGTTGGGTTTGTCGATAGTGTTCGAGTTTATCAAATAGCGTTTTGGCATTCGCCTGACTTTGGCGCTGACGATTGCCATGGTATTGCAACATCATCAAACCAATCGCTTCATTGGTGTTAAACAAGGTGATTGGAAATTCAGCCATGGTATTGAGGTAATGGCTTAAATGCTGGGTATTGCCGTCCGCTTTTGCTTGGAGAATGAGTGCAGCACTAAAGTAGTGAAAATTTATACTGCTGGCCAGCTGTGCTTTAAAACCGGCTTCGTTATCGGTTTGTTCGATGTCAGGGATGGCATATAAAGCGCTGTAGATATGACTGAGCCAGCGCCAAAAACTATCCTCGCCACGGTTAATTAACCCCGCAGTGGCCGCACTGCCGGCTTTATCACCGATAGCCAACTGTGCCCAATAGTATTCACTGAGGGGGTGTTGGTTAGAACTTTGTCTAGCTCGTTTTTGCAGAACTTCAAACTGAACGTCCGCCCGTACAGCAAAAAAATAGAGATTGTTGTTTATGGCCTTGGTTAATTTGGCCGGTGAAACGAATGTCTTGAGCTTAAACACGTTATCGAGTGGCTCTGATTGTAAACAAACCCGAAGAATTGACTCAATAACACGTAATCGGTGGTTGGTGAACACACCTGTGGGGATTGAGTTGACGTAATCGCGTATTTCTTCACAAGGTCTGAAAGATTTGATCATCAGGTGTAAACGGCTACGCCAAGCGCTGGTTTGGCCGGGGTGGTAACGTAAGATGGCCTCACTGACTGGATAGGCTTGTTCGCGCAGATGGGCAAAATCAGTGTAATAGTAATAAAGCGTCTTTAATGCATCAAGGTTGGTCTGGTCCAGCATGAGTACTTTTTGCGCCAGTGCGACAATTTCTTGTTGCTGAAAATCGTGTTCGTTTTTGATTGGCTGGTTTTTGGTGATAATACGGGAGATGTACGCCATCAATCCCATCACTTCAGGTGTATCGGGAAAACGTTGATTCAGTGATTTAAGGGAGGCTAGGGCAGGGATGAGTGAAGCGACTGATTGTTCTTTCATTTGTGCCCGGGCGATGACCAGTTGTTCAACCCCGGTATGATCCATTTTGGTCAATGCCGATGAATACGGGTTATCTTTGTAAATTAACGACAGTTTTAAGGCTGCCGCGACCTGCTCACTGATTTGTGCCTGAATGGTAAAACTATCTGATAGTTGACGGTCAAAGCGGGTTGAGAATAAATAGCGCCCCGACTGAGCTGCTATCAGATGCACGTTAATGCGTAAGTTATCCCCTGTCTTATTAACACTGCCGCGCAGCAAATATTGTACGCCCAGTGCTTCGGCGGTTTGTTTGGCATCAATATCAGCATGACTGACCGGGCCCCCAACCACGTGTAGTCCGGGGATGCGAGTTAACACATTAAACAGTTCTTCGGTCAGGCCATCGACAAATACTTGCTGGTTTTGCGCTGCGCTTAAATTGGCAAAAGGCAATACCGCAATATTGATTGAATCAGTGGTGGTAGGGGAGGCTGTATTATCATGGCTGGGCTGAATGGATAAAAATGAATTGACGAAAAAATAAACTATAATGGCGATGAGCGTCAGCAAGCTCAAAGCTGGCGACCATCGAACCTTGTTGAGTTGGGGGTCGGGTTGGGTTTCGGGCTGGGTTGATGTTAAGGCAACGGGGATTTTATCATCACTGCTTAGCGCTGGTTTGGGCTCGGGTTCAGGTTCTGATTTGGCCTCTACTTCTATGGCTTGCGCTGTCACCAAATCATTAAAACGATAGCCGACCTTGGGAATGGTGGTGATATATTGATTGATGTTTCCGCCGAGTGCTTTCCTTAATGTACAGATATTGCGGTTAATGGCATTATCTGAAACAAACTGGCTGGTCCATACTTGGTCAATTAATTGGTCTCTTGATAATACTATGCCAGGGTTATCTAAAAAATAACTCAACAACCGAGCAGTACCTGCATCCAGCTTAATTTTGTTTTGGTCACGAAAAAGCAGCATATTCTCTTGATCAAAACACAGCCCATTGGCGTCGATTGGTCGAATATGGGGATCGGTCATTGAGTTTCCTGTAAAGGGTATTTGGTGTGATAAATAAACCAGAACATAGTATTAAAAGGGTCCTAGGGCACTGAGTGTACACGAGACGGAAAATATGGCAATGGTTTGATATTCTTTAAGGGACCGTGTTTTAAGAACATTTGTCTGGATTAAAGTTTTTGCTGACGAGTGGGTTTTCTAAAATATTTGCTATATACCAAAAAAAGACATCCTATCGAATGAAAAATTAATTGTATAAGGAAAATATCATAAAAATATAAGCTTTTTTTAGAGGGATTTATCACTGCTCAGATAAGATGGCTGCAATTTTAATTAAACGAT